>NZ_JAGPXP010000010.1:0-207265 GCF_018070485.1 Micromonospora sp. C41
GGGGCGGTGTGGGGGTGGGGGACATGGACCGGGGGCGGGCGGGCGTGCCAGCATGCGCGGATGCGCAGCGCACGGCTCACGGTCCAGGCCAACGGCATCACCCAGGCGGTCCGCGTGGCCGGTCCGCCGGACGGCGTACCGGTCCTGCTGGTGCACGGCAACGTCTCCTCCTCCGCCTTCTGGGAACCGCTGCTCGCCCGGCTGCCGGACACGCTCCGGGTGGTCGCTCCCGACCTGCGCGGCTACGGCGAGACCGACACCGCACCCGTTGACGCCACCAGGGGGCTCGACGACTTCGCCGACGACGTGGCCGCGTTGCTGGACGTCCCGGGGCTGTTCCCGCCCGGCGCCCGGCCGGTGGTGGCCGGGCACTCGCTCGGCGGCGGCGTGGCGATGCGGCTGCTCGTCGGCCACCCCGAGCGGGTATCCGGGCTGCTGCTGGAGGCGCCGGTGTCCCCGTACGGCTTCGGCGGCACGCGGGACCTCGACGGCAACCCCACCACGCCCGACTTCGCCGGGACCGGCGCCGGTGGCGCGAACCCGGACTTCGTGGCGCGGCTCGCCGCCGGTGACCGGAGCGCCGACGGCCCGACCAGCCCGCGGGCGGTGCTGCGCGCCGCGTACGTGGCCGACCCTGCCTCGCTGGGCGAGCACGAGGACCTGCTGCTGGACAGCATGCTGACCACCGCCACCGGGGACGACAACTACCCGGGCACCGCGGTGGCCTCGGCGCACTGGCCGGGGACCGCCGCCGGGCCGCGCGGCGTCCTCAACGCGTTGGCCCCGGCCCACTTCCGGCTCGCCGACGAGCTGGTCGCCGTGCCGGTCAAGCCGCCGGTGACCTGGGTACGCGGAGACGCCGACGTGATCGTCTCGGACACCTCGCTGTTCGACCTGGCGTACCTCGGTCAGCTCGGCGTGGTGCCCGGCTGGCCGGGCCCGCAGGAGTGCCCGCCGCAGCCGATGGTGGGGCAGACCCGCGCGGTGCTGGACCGGTACGCGGCGGCCGGCGGGACGTACCGTGAGGTGGTGCTGCCCGGGTGCGGGCACAGTCCGCACCTGGAGCGGCCGGCGGAGTTCGTCGCCGAACTGCTGGCGCTGGCCGGGGAGAACGCCACCGACTGAGGCGCGGTGCGTGAAATATCCCACGGCGTCTCGACAACACAGCGTCACGTGGCAGACTCCGGCGCATAACCTTAGCGGCCGTTCATGTCGCGGACGGCGGAGTCGAGCCAGGGGAGGCCGGTCGTGGCGCGGGAGTTCACCAGGGTGGGCGTGGTGGGTCTGGGCACCATGGGTGCCGGCATCGTGGAGGTGTTCGCCCGCAACGGCCTCGACGTCACAGCCGTCGAGATCTCCGAGGCCGCCCTGGAGCGGGGCCGGGTCACGCTGACCGGCTCCACCGACCGGGCCGTCGCCAAGGGCAAGCTCGCCGAGGCCGAGCGGGACGCGCTGCTGGCGCGCGTCGACTTCCGGGTCGGCCTGGACGCGCTGCACGACGTGGACCTGGTGATCGAGGCGGTGCCCGAGCACCTGGACCTCAAGCAGCGGATCTTCGCCGAGCTGGACCGGGTCTGCAAGCCCGAGGCGATCCTGGCCACCAACACGTCCTCGCTGAGCGTCACCGAGATCTCCGTCGCCACCTCCCGGCCCAACCAGGTCATCGGCATCCACTTCTTCAACCCGGCCCCGGTGATGAAGCTGGTCGAGGTGGTCCGCACGGTGGTCACCTCGGCCGACGTGGTCGCCGACGTGGAGGCGCTCTGCGAGCGGCTCGGCAAGGTCGACGTGACGATCAGCGACCGGGCCGGCTTCATCGCCAACGCGCTGCTGTTCGGCTACCTGAACCACGCGGTCGGTATGTTCGAGGCCCGCTACGCCACCCGCGAGGACATCGACGCCGCCATGAAGCTCGGCTGCGGCCTGCCGATGGGCCCGCTGGCGCTGATGGACCTGATCGGTCTGGACACCGCGTACGAGATCCTCGACACGATGTACCGGCGCGGCGGCCGGGACCGCCGGCACGCCCCGGCCCCGCTGCTCAAGCAGATGGTCACCGCCGGGCTGCTCGGCCGGAAGTCCGGTCGCGGCTTCTACACCTACGAGCGGCCGGGCTCGCCGAAGGTCGTACCCGACGAGTACACGCCGCCGGCCGGTGACGCCGCGCTCGCCGACGGCGCCCGCGCCATCGCGAAGGTCGGCGTGGTCGGCTCCGGCACCATGGCCACCGGCATCATCGAGGTCTTCGCGAAGGCCGGCTACGAGGTCATCTCGGTGACCCGGGGCGCGGAGAAGTCCGCGAAGGTCTGCGAAACGGTGAAGACCTCGCTCAACAAGGGCGTGGTGCGGGGCAAGCTCAGCGAGACCGACCGGGACGCCGCGCTGGGCCGGATCACCTGGTCCGCGACGCTGGACCACCTGGCCGACGTCGACCTGGTGGTCGAGGCCGTGATCGAGGAGCTGAGCGTCAAGAAGGCGCTGTTCGCCAGCCTCGACGAGATCTGCAAGCCGGGCGTCGTGCTCGCCACCACCACCTCGTCGCTGCCGGTGATCGACGTGGCGATGGCGACCCAGCGCCCGGCCGACGTGATCGGCCTGCACTTCTTCAACCCGGCGCCGATCATGCCGCTGGTGGAGATCGTGCGGACCATCCGCACCTCCGCCGAGACGTCGGCCACCGCCCGCGCGGTCTGCGCGACGCTCGGCAAGACCGGCGTGGTCTGCGGCGACCGGTCCGGCTTCATCGTCAACGCGCTGCTTTTCCCGTACCTGAACGACGCGGTGCGGATGCTGGAGGCCAGCTACTCGACCGCCGACGACATCGACTACGCGATGAAGCTCGGCTGCGGTTACCCGATGGGCCCGTTCGAGCTGCTCGACGTGGTCGGCCTGGACGTCTCGCTGGCCATCCAGCGGGAGCTGTACCTGGAGCTGCGCGAGCCCGGCTTCGCCCCGGCGCCGCTGCTGGAGCACCTGGTGACGGCCGGCTACCTGGGCCGCAAGTCCGGCCGCGGGTTCCGCGACCACACCCGGCGCTGACCGTCGTCAACAGCCGGGCCCGGTGACGGCGTCTTCGAGGTGTGACCTTCGAGGAGTACGTCGGCAGCCGCGGCCCGGCGCTGTTGCGTCTGGCCCGGCTGCTGACCGGCGACGCGCACCGCGCCGAGGACCTGACCCAGGACGTGCTGGCGCGCGCGTACGTGCACTGGCGCAAGATCGCCCGGGCCGACCGGCCCGACGTGTACGTGCGCCGGATGCTCGTCAACGCCAACACGTCCTGGTGGCGGCGGCGGTCCAGCCATGAGCTGGCCGTCGACACGTTCGCCGACCGGCCCGAACGCGGCGACCTCGGCGGCGAGGCGGCGGACCGGGACGAGATGTGGGGGCTGATCCGCGCCCTCCCGGACCGCCAGCGCGCCGTACTGGTGCTGCGCTACTACGAGGACCTGGACGACGCCACGATCGCCCAGATCCTCGACTGCTCCCCGGTCACCGTCCGCACCCACGCGATGCGGGCGCTCGCCCACCTCCGGGAGCGCTGCGGCGTCCCGATGACCAAGGGGAGCCGGCTGTGACCGACCTCGACCAGCGAATCGTCTCGGCGTTGCGGGAGCACGCCGAGGGCGAGACAGACACCGGACGCCTGCTGCGCCGCTCGCGCGCGCTCGGCCGGCGCCGGCAGGTACGCCGCCGACTCACCGCCGGCACCGCGCTCGCCCTTGTCGGCGTGCTCGGCTTCGTCGGCGTGGTACGCGCGGACGTGGGCGGGCTGGTCGGGCGGATGCCCTGGACGGCCGCGACGCCGGAGGTGGCGCCACCCCCGGTGCCGCCGCTCGCCGACGGGGTGCCCGGGGCGCTTCAGCGTCCCGATCTGGTCGGTACCGATCCGCAGGTGCTGCACCTGGGCGTCGACACCACCCGGGCCCGCTATCTGGGCTGGTCCGTCCACAGCTCGAACGCGGTCGAGTCGATTCGGTTCAGCGTCGGTGACGGGCACCCGGTCCTGCTCGAGGTGAGTCCGGTGGCGAAGGCGCTCGACGACACCTCGATCGAGGGTTTCCCGGTGCAGGCCGTCAGCGGCCGGCTGAAATTCGACGGTGGCGTGCTGCGCGTCGCCGGTACCGACGGTCTGGTCAAGTCATGGCAGCCCTTCCCCGGTCTCTACGCCCGGGCCGCCACGCTTCGCGGTGACGTGGCCGCCTTGGACCGGGTCGCCGGCCTGGTGCGCTGGGACGAGGCCCGGCGATGCACCGGGCCGGTGCGGCTGACCACGTTGCCGGCGAACGCGGCGGTGACGGCATGCGCGGTGGACGCGGCCGCCTTTCCGAAGGGCCTCACGGTTCAGCTCACCGTCGCCCGGGCGCCCTCCTCGACCATGTGGTTGCGGCTGATCTACGGGGCGGAGATGGGGGAGGACACGGGCCGCGCCAGCAACCGCGACCTGGGTGGCCGCCCGGGCTTCCGCTATCCGAACGGCAACCGCCTGGAGCTGCTCGGCCTGCCCAAGGTGCGCTTGACAGTCGACTTCGCCTGGCCCTTCCCCGGCGAGGGACCCCCGGGGCAGGTGAACTTCACCGAGGCCGACGCGGCGACCGTGCTGACCGGAGCGAAGGTGGCGGCAGACCTCACCCGTCCGCAGACCTGGCCCTGACCGGCCACCCGAGCGATCTTGGTACGGAACGGCCCTTGGAAGGGCGTACCCGTACCAAGATCGCTCGGGCCGGTCCGGCCGGCGGCCCGTACGCTTGGTGACCGTGAGCCCCCGTCGCAACCGCCCCCGCCGGGACGAGATCGCCGCCTTGGACGGCGAGCGTGCCCGCCACGGCGTACCGACAGTGCAGCAGTGGCGCGACGGCGACTGGCAGGTACGCGCGATCAGCGGCGGCGCATCGGTCAAGACGTACCGTTGTCCCGGCTGTGACCAGGAGATCCGGCCGGGCGTGGCGCACCTGGTGGCCTGGCCGGCCGACGACCGGGGCGACCTGACCGACCGCCGGCACTGGCACTCCGGCTGCTGGCGGGCCCGGGACCGGCGCGGCCCGAACCTCCAGCGCGGCCGGGGCGCCCCGCGCTACGGCTGAGCGATCTGGATCACCCGGTTCCCGTCCCACTGGGCGGCGGGGCCGCCGACGCGGGAGACTGGCAGGCGTGAGCACTCCGATTCGCGCGTCGTCGATCCTGCCCGGCCGCCGGGAGGACATCGAGCTGCACACCGCCGACGGGCTGACGCTCGTCGGTGAGCTGGCCCGGCCGCTGGAGGGCGAGCCTTCCGCAACCCTGGTCTGCCTGCACCCGCTGCCCACCCACGGCGGGATGATGGACAGCCACGTGTTCCGCAAGGCGGCGTGGCGCCTACCCGCGCTGGCCGGCCTGGCCGTGCTCCGGTTCAACACCCGGGGCACCAGCAGCGTCCGCGGCACCAGCGAGGGCGCCTTCGACGGCGCCGTCGGCGAGAAGTTCGACGTGGCCGCCGCGATCGAGTACGCCGAGTTCCACGAACTGCCGAACATCTGGCTGGTCGGGTGGTCGTTCGGCACCGACCTGGCGCTCAAGTACGGCTGCGACCCGGCGGTGGCCGGCGCGATCCTGCTCTCCCCGCCGCTGCGCTACTCCGCCCCGGAGGACCTGGCGGTCTGGGCCGAGACGGGCAAGCCGCTCACCGCGCTGGTCCCCGAGTTCGACGACTACCTGCGGCCGGAGGAGGCCGGGCAGCGGTTCGCCGCCGTCCCGCAGGCCGAGGTGGTCGGCGTGGACGGCGCCAAGCACCTCTGGGTCGGCGACGCGGAGAAGGTGCTGGACGAGATCGTCCGGCGGGTCGCCCCGGGTGTACCGCTGCCGCTGCCCACCACCTGGGACGGCCCGATGGAGACCGGCGACGTCAGCGCGTACGCGGACCGCACTGTCGCCGCGTTCGCCGACACCCCGGTGCCCGGCCCGGCCCAGCGGCGCGCCGAGTAACGGCTCAGCGGGCGTCCTGGCGGGGTAGCACCACCTCGCGCAGGATCAGCTGCAACGCGGCCACCGTGGGAATCGCGATGAGCGCGCCCACCACGCCCAGCAGCGCCACCCCGAGCAGCGCGGCCAGCAACGCGGCCACCTCGTTCACCGAGACCGCCCGACGCATGATCTTCGGGTAGATCAGGTAGTTCTCCACCTGCTGGTAGACCACGAAGAACACCAGGCAGGCGATGCCCACCGGCAGGTCGGTGGCGAGCCCGACGAGCGTCACCACCACCGCGCCCAGCGTCGCGCCGATCTGCGGGATCAGGTCGGTCACCGCGACCACCACGGCCAGGGCGAACGGGTACGGCAGGCCGACCGCCAGCGCGAACACGAACGTGCTGACCCCGGCCAGCACCGCGATGGCGAGCGCGCCCACCATGTACGCGCCGACCCGGGTCAGGATCTCGTCGCCGATCAGCCGGACCCGCTCCCGGCGCGAGCGCGGCACCAGCGCGTACCCGAGTTCGCGCAGCCGGTCGAAGTACGCCAGGAAGTAGATCGTCAGCACCAGCACGGTGAGCAGGCGGAAGAGCGTCCCGAAGATCAGTTGCGCGCCGCCGAGCACACCGCCGAGCGCCCGCCCGACGTTGTCCGCGTTCGCCGCCGCCTGGACCCGCTCCATCACGTCGTAGCGGATCACCAGATCGTTGACAGTGGGGTTGCGGCGCAGCTCCTCGACGTACCCGGGTAGCTGCTGGATGAACTGGCCGGACTGGGTCACCACCGGCGGCACCAGCGCCAGCAGCCCGGCGACGATCAGCAGCAGCAGGGTGAGTGTCACGACCGCCACCGCCAGCCCGCGCGGCAGGCCCCAGTTGCGCAGCCGGACCACCGCCGGGTGCAGGCCGACCGCGAGGAACAGCGCGATCACCACGAGCACCAGGATGCCGGCCGCGTTCCGCACGCCCAGGAACAGCGCGTACGCCAGCAGCACGCCGAGCGCGCCGGTGAAGCCGATCAGGAAGGCGCTGCGCCGTAGCGGGCGCCCCGGCACGCCGAACCGGCCGCTCGGCTCGAACTCGGCCGGCTCGACGTCGACGGGCCGCTCGCTGCCCGTGTCCGTGCCGGCTCGCGGGTTGCCGACGGCGGTCGTGGCGTCGCGTGCGGGTTCCGCCTCGCCGGTCGGGTTCACGGCCGCCGCCTCGTCATCAGGGGCGGCGGAGACCTCCTGCGACACCCGTGCCTCCCGGCTTCCGCGCTGCCGGCTCGCCCGCCGGTGCCGTCCACGGCCGACGCGCGGCCCTCTGCCCGCAGGGTAGTCCTCGCCGTCCGCCCCGACCATCCCACCACCGCTTCCGGCCGGGCCGTCCCGCCGGGTGCGGCGGGTGGGTCAGTCCTTGTCGACCGTCACCGTGCTGGGCTTGGCGCTGCGCTCGTCGGTGGTCGGCTTGGTCGGGCGCTTGCCGTTCTCACCGGTGCTGGTGATCTTCGTGGGGGTGGCGCCCCGCCCGCCCTCACCCGGCACGGCGGCAACAGTGGGCTCGCCGTCGACGCCCGCCCCGCCGGGGGAGTCCATCGTGGTCACCGGCTCGCCGACCGGCTTCGCCTTGCCCGCCTCGGCGGGCTCGCCGTCACCAGTGGCCGGCCCGGCGCCGTTGGGGACCGCGGTGGCGGTGCCCTTCGCGGCCACCGGCGCACCTCCGCCGGCCGGGGTGTCGCCGGCGCTCTCCGCGCCGCTGGTGACCAACGTGCCCTCGGCGGCCGGCGTGCCGTCGTCCGTGGACCGGCCGGTGGAAGCGGCGGCGAGGTCGTCCGGGTCGACCGGGGTGGCCGTGATGCCGGCCGAGTCGGCGTCGCGCCGCAGATCCGCGAGCTGCCGCTGCAGGTCGTCGGACTCCTGCCGCGACTTCCACGTCTCGGTACGCAGGTCGGCCAGCTCCTGCTGCGCCTTGGCGATCTCCAGCATCACGCCGGCGAGCTGCTGCCGGCCGGCGGCCACCTCCTGCTGGGTCGCGGCCAGGTGCTGCTGCGTCGTGGCGAGGTGCTGCTGGGTGGTGGCCGCGTACTCCTCGAACTGGCGGCGCGAGGCCGCGACGTGCTCGTCGGCCTTGCGGCGCTGCGCGGTGGCGTCCGCCTCGGCCCGGCGCAGCAGCTCGGCGGCCTCCAGCTCGGCCTGCTGCCGCATGCTCAGCGCGTCGGCCTCGGCGGCCTGCCGGACGTCGGCGGCGGTGCGCTCGATCTCGTCGCGGCGCGTGGTGTACGCCTGTTCCAGCTCCTCCTGCCGCTTGGCGTGCTGCTTGTCCAGCTCGTCGCGGCGCTTGGCGAACTCCTGCTCGGCGGCGGCCCGGCGCTGGGCCAGCTCCTTCTCGGCGCTGTCCCGCCGCTCGGCGACCTCCTTCTCCACCCCGGCCCGCCAGGCGCCCAGCTCCTGCTGGGTCTGGGCGCGGGACTGCTGCACGTACGCCTCGGTCTCGGTGCGCATGCGCTGCACGTACGCCTCGACCTCGGCGCGGTTGCGCTTGCCGGCCTCGGCGGCCTCGGTGGTGAGCCGGTTGGCCTCGGTGCGGGCCCGGCCGCGGGTGGCCTTGGCCGCCTCCTCCGCGTCGTCCACGATCTTCTTGGCCTCGGCGAGCGCCTTGGCGTGCGTGGCCCGGCCGGCCTCGGCGGCGGCGTCGGTGAGCCGCTTGGCCTCCTGCTGGCCCTTGGCGTGCACCTCCTTGGCCGCCTCGCGGAGCTGGTTCGCCTCCTGCTGGGCCTTCGCCAGCGCCTCCTTGGCCGTCTCGCGCAGCCGGGCGGCCTCCTGCTGTGCCCGGGAGTGGATCTCCTTGGCGGTGTCGCGGAGCTGGGTGGCCTCCTGCTGGGCCTTCGCCAGCGCGTCCTGGGCGGTCCGGCGCAGCTTCTCCGCCTCGTCCCGGGCGGCGGCGCGCATTTTCTCCGACTCGTCCTGCGCGCTCTTGCGCAGCGTCGCCGACTCGTCCTTCGCGGCCTTCAGCGTGGCCTCGGCCTCGGCCTTGCGGGCGGCGGTGTGCCGCTCCTCCTCGCTCCGGCGGGCGGCCAGCGCGATCTCGAAGTCCTTCAGCGCCTGGGCGGCCTGCTCCCGGGCCTCCTCGACGATGTGCTCGGCGGCGGCCCGGCGGGCCTCGATCTCCTCGTTGGCGGCGGCGAGGATGTCGTCGGCCTGCTCCTCGGCCATGGTGAGGATCTGCTCGACACGCGGGCCCAGGTGCCGGAACGACGCCCGGTCCACCACCGCCGCCTGCTTGCGCACCTGGGCCAGGTCGCGCTGGAGCACCTCGACCTGACCGGCCAGCTTGTGGATCTGCGTGTACGCCTGTTCCCGCTCGGTCGTCAGCGCCGCGATCTCGTGCTCCGCGCGAGCGACGTAGCGGTCGACCTGCCGTTTCTCGTACCCCCGCAGGGCGGACTCGAAGCTGGGCTCCGTCGTCACGTCCCCGCCGAGCGCGAACAGTTCCTCGCCGTGCGACATGACCCCATCCTCACACGCATCCGGCTCTGCTGGGGCGATACGGACGCCCCTTCTGGGAGCTACTTCACCCTCCCGGCGAAACGGGCCCGCACAGCATGACGGCGCGAGGCGACACCGGTCACCCGGTGTCACCCCGCGCCGTGGCTCATGCCCCCGACAGCGGGTGTAACGGTCAGCCGGCCGACTCGGCCGTCACCTTCTGCCCGGAGGCGTCGGCCTTCGGGGTGTCGCCCTTGCCGCCGGCCGGCACGCCCGGCACGATGCCGGCCAGGCCGGACAGCATCTGCCCGAGCTGCGAGGTGACCGCGTCCTTCTGGCGGGTGAGGTCCTCGACCTCGCGGCGGGCCGCCTGCGTGGTCAGCTCGGCCTCGGTACGGGCCTCGTTGAGCACCCGCTGCGCCTCGGCGCGCGCCTCGTTGAGCGTCTTGTCGGCCAGCGCCTTGGCCTTGTCGACGGTCTCGTTGGCGGTGCGCTCGGACTCGACCCGGCGGGCCTCGGCCCGCTGCTCGATCTCCTTGGCCCGCTCCTGCGCGGCGCGGGCGCGCTGCTCGGCCTCGTTCACCAGCTTCTGGGTCTGCGCGACCTGGGCGGCGTGCCGCTCCGACTCCTCGCGCTCGGCCTTCTCCCGCCGCTCGGCGAGCTGGAGCTCCAGCGCCTGCAGGTCCTTGTCGCGCTTGTCGCGCGCGTCGGTGAGCAGCTTGGTCGCCTCGGCGCGCTTCTCCTCGGCCTCCCGGGCGGCCTTGGCCCGCTGCTGGGTGATCTCCCGCTCGGCGGTGGCGCGTAGCGTGGCGACCTCGCGCTCGACAGTCGACTTCAGCTCGGCCACCTCGTGCGCGGTGACCGTACGCAGCTGCTTGGTCTCGCGGTCGGCGTCGGCGCGCAGCGTGTCGGCCTCGCGGCGGGCCTGCACCCGGACCTCGGCGGCCTCGCGCTCGGCGGCGGTACGGACGCTGCCGGCCTCGCGCTCGGCGGTCGCCTTCATGGCGGCGGCCTCGGCGCGGGCCTTGTCGGTGATCTCACGCGCCTCGAGGCGGGCGGCGGAGAGGATGCCCTCCGACTCGCGCTTGGCCTCGTTGCGGTGGTCGTTGGCCTGCTCCTCGGCCAGCCGCAGGATCTGCTCGACGCGAGTGCCCAGGCCGGACAGGGTCGGCCGGCTGTTCTCCTCGAGCTGCTTGTTGGTCTCGGTGAGCTTCTGCTCGAGCGCGCTCTGGCGCTGCTCGGCCTGCCGCAGCCGGCGCTGAGCGTCGTTCATCCGCTGCTCGGCCTCGGCGCGGGCCTGCTCGGACTGGCTCAGGGCGGCGGTGAGGCGGCCGATGAAGTCGTCCACCTGGTTGGTGTTGTAACCGCGCAGGCCAACGGTGAAATCGGGCTGTGAGTTCGCGTTATCGAAGAACGCAAGAGGGGAGGACTGCTGCTGGGGCATTGGGACATACTGGCAGACGCCCCAGGGTGGTTCGCAAGAGCGGTCGGCACCTTTCGCGTCCTGTTTACATGGTCAACTCGGCCGCCCGGCGGGACCGGACCAATAGGCGATCTTGGCAGCTCCCGGGCGGGTCGGGCGGGTCGGGCTTCTGCGGGGAAGGCGGCGCGAAAAGGGCCGCGGGTTCGGCACCCACGGCCCTTTGTGCGTACGCCGGTCGAATGGCGCCCGGGTCGTCCGAAAGGCAATCCGGGACGACCGTACGGTCAGTGACCGCGGAAGCGGTTGATCGCGCTTTCGTGCCGCGCGCGCATCTCGGTGTCCCGGACGCCCAGTCCGTCGGCGGGGGCGAGGCACCGCACGCCGACCTTGCCCTGGTGCGCGTTGCGGTGCACCTCGTACGCGGCCTGGCCGGTCTGCTCCAGCGCGTACGTCTTCGACACGGTCGGGTGCACCTTGCCGAGCGCGACCAGCCGGTTGGCCTGCCACGCCTCGTGGTAGTTGGCGAAGTGGCTGCCGACGATCCGCTTGAGGTGCATCCACAGGTAGCGGTTGTCGTACTGGTGCATGTAGCCGCTGGTGGAGGCGCAGGTGACGATCGTGCCGCCCTTCTTGGCGACGTAGACGCTGGCGCCGAACGTCTCCCGGCCCGGGTGCTCGAAGACGATGTCCGGGTCCTCGCCGCCGGTCAGCTCGCGGATGCGCTCACCGAAGCGGCGCCACTCGTCCTGGTCCTGGGTCTGCTCGTCGGACCAGAACTTGAACCCCTCGGCGGTACGGTCGATGACCAGCTCGGCGCCCATCTTGCGGCACAGCTCGGCCTTCTCCGGCGAGGAGACCACGCAGACCGGGATCGCGCCGCCGTTGAGCGCCATCTGGGTGGCGTACCCGCCGAGGCCGCCGGACGCGCCCCAGATCAGCACCACGTCGCCCTGCTTCATGTTCGCGCCGTGGTGCGAGACGAGCTGCCGGTACGCGGTGGAGTTGACCAGCCCCGGGCTGGCCGCCTCCTCCCAGCTCAGGTGGCGCGGCTTCGGCATCAGCTGGTTGGCCTTGACGATCGCCAGCTCGGCCAGGCCGCCGAAGTTGGTCTCGAAGCCCCAGATCCGCTGCTGCGGGTCGAGCAT
The DNA here is from genome assembly GCF_018070485.1 of Micromonospora sp. C41. Classification (NCBI taxonomy): domain Bacteria; kingdom Bacillati; phylum Actinomycetota; class Actinomycetes; order Micromonosporales; family Micromonosporaceae; genus Micromonospora; species Micromonospora sp. C41. Next base: position 11,978 of record NZ_JAGPXP010000010.1, read on the forward strand.
CGTGTCGTCGTGACCGGCGGAGTCCTCCAGCTCGACCGACAGGCAGTGCGCGACCACCTCGTCGCCGGCCTTCCACTTGGTCACGCCCGGCCCGGTGCGCAGCACGACGCCGGCGGCGTCCGAGCCGACCACGTGGTACGGCAGGTCGTGGCGGCGGGTCAGCTCGGAGAGCCGGCCGTAGCGCTGGAGGAACTTGAACGTGGGCAGCGGCTCGAAGATGCTCGTCCACACCGTGTTGTAGTTGATCGCGCTGGCCATCACCGCGACGAGCGCCTCACCCGGGCCCAGCTCGGGGGTGGGCACCTCCTGCACGTGCAGCGCCTTGCGCGGGTCCTTGTCGCGGGTGGCCATGCCCTCGAACATGCGGGTGTCCTCGGCGCGCACCACCACGCCCCGGTAGCTCTCCGGCACGGGCAGGCCGGCGAGCCCGGCGAGCTCCCGCTCCGGCTGCGACGAACCCTCCGCCGCCATGATCGCTTCGAGGATGTCCTGCACGGTGACCTCCCGTTTGTCCGCACCCGCACACCGCGGGCAGGGGTGCTGCCATCGTCGGCGCCGGTGCGACGGGACCGCCATGTCGGCAATCGACACATTCGGCACCGGTCGCCGCTGCTGTTCGGGCGGACGTTACTTAACGGTAGCTAAAGCAGGAACCCCTCTGTGAAAAACTGCATCGGCCGATGCGTGGAGGTGTACGTGGGAACGTGCAAGCGCGCACTGCCGCGCGCGTTCCCACTTGTTAGGAAGGGCCCCTTCTTAACAGACGTCTGTTAAGAAGGGGCCCTTCCTTGCGCATCAGGCGGGCTGGACCAGCTCGATCAGCACGCCGCCGGCGTCCTTCGGGTGCACGAAGTTGACCCGGGAGTTCGACGTGCCGCGCCGCGGAGCGTCGTACAGCAGCCGCACGCCACGCTCGCGCAGCGCCGCGCAGGCCACGTCGATGTCCGCCACCGTGTACGCGACCTGCTGGATGCCCGGACCGCGCTTGTCCAGGAACTTGCCGATCGTGGTGTCCGGGGACAGCGGCGCGAGCAGCTGCACCATGCCGCCGGACGCGTCCGGCCCGACCGCCAGCATCGCTTCGCGTACGCCCTGCTCCTCGTTCGTCTCGGTGTGCACGCAGCGCATGCCGAAGGTGCGCTGGTAGAAGTCGATCGCGGCGTCCAGGTCGCCGACGGCGATCCCGACGTGGTCGATGCGGCGCAGCCCGATGTCTGTGACAAACTCGGCAGCGGGCTCGACGGGGGAGTTCTCAGCCATGACGCTAGTCTGACCGAACAATCGTTAAGGCGTACAGGTCGGCACCCCCTCGGAGGCAGGCAATGGCTTCGGTGATCGTCAGCGGCGCGCGGACCCCGATGGGGCGCCTGCTGGGCAACCTCAAGGACCTCCCCGCGACCAAGCTCGGTGGCATCGCGATCAAGGCGGCGCTGGAGCGCGCCGGCGTCGCGCCCGAGCAGGTCCAGTACGTGATCATGGGGCAGGTGCTCCAGGCCGGCGCCGGGCAGATCCCGGCCCGGCAGGCCGCCGTCGAGGCCGGCATCCCGATGTCCACCCCGGCGCTGACCATCAACAAGGTCTGCCTCTCCGGGCTGGACGCGATCGCGCTGGCCGACCAGCTCATCCGGGCCGGCGAGTTCGACGTCGTGGTGGCCGGCGGCATGGAGTCGATGACCAACGCCCCGCACCTGCTGCTCGGCCAGCGCTCGGGCTACAAGTACGGCGACGTGGCGGTCAAGGACCACATGGCGCTGGACGGCCTCACCGACGCCTGGGACTGCTGCTCGATGGGCGAGTCCACCGAGCGGCACGGCGCGAAGCACGGCATCACCCGCGAGGAGCAGGACGCGTTCGCCGCGGCCAGCCACCAGCGCGCCGCCGCCGCGCAGAAGAACGGCCACTTCGCCGACGAGATCACCCCGGTGGTCATCCCGCAGCGCAAGGGCGAGCCGCTGGTGATCAGCGAGGACGAGGGCATCCGGCCGGACACCACCGCCGAGTCGCTCGGGAAGCTGCGCCCCGCCTTCACCAAGGACGGGACCATCACCGCCGGCAGCTCCTCGCCGATCTCCGACGGCGCCGCCGCGGTCGTGGTGATGAGCAAGGCCAAGGCCAAGGAGCTGGGGCTCACCTGGCTGGCCGAGATCGGCGCCCACGGCAACGTGGCCGGCCCGGACAACTCCCTGCACTCGCAGCCGTCCAACGCGATCAACCACGCCCTGAAGAAGGGCGGCCTGAGCATCGACGACCTCGACCTCATCGAGATCAACGAGGCGTTCGCGGCGGTCGGCATCCAGTCCGCCCGTGACCTCGGCGTCGATGCCGACAAGGTGAACGTCAACGGCGGCGCGATCGCGCTCGGCCACCCGATCGGCATGTCCGGCGCCCGGCTCGTGCTCACGCTGGCGATGGAGCTGAAGCGCCGGGGCGGCGGCACCGGCGCGGCGGCGCTCTGCGGCGGTGGCGGGCAGGGCGACGCGCTGATCATCCACGTGCCGACCGGTGACGAGAGCTGATAGCTGATACCTGTGAGTGACGTACAGAACGCCCCGGCGGCGGCCACCGGCCCGGTGCGCCGCAGCCGGGACGTACCCATGCTTGTCGAGCGGGCCCGCGCGGGCGACCCCCGCGCGGTGGCCCGGCTGATCACCCTGGTCGAGTCCGGCGACGAGGTGCTGCCGCAGGTCGCGGCGGCGCTCGCGCCGTACGCCGGGCAGGCCCAGGTCGTCGGCCTGACCGGCTCGCCCGGGGTGGGCAAGTCGACCACCACGAACGAGCTGGTCCGGGCGTTGCGGGCGCGCGGTCACCGGGTCGGCGTGCTGGCGATCGACCCGTCCAGCCCGTTCACCGGCGGCGCCATCCTCGGCGACCGGGTCCGGATGCAGGACCACGCGACCGACCCGGGCGTCTACATCCGCTCGATGTCCAGCCGGGGCCACCTGGGCGGGCTCTCCGCGGCCACGCCGCAGGCGGTGCGGGTGCTGGAGGGCGCGGGCTGCGACGTGGTGCTGGTCGAGACCGTCGGCGTCGGGCAGGCCGAGGTGGAGGTGGCCTCGCTCGCCGACACCACGCTGGTGCTGCTCGCGCCGGGCATGGGTGACGCGATCCAGGCGGTGAAGGCCGGCATCCTGGAGATCGCCGACGTCTTCGTGGTCAACAAGGCCGACCGGGACGGCGCCGACGCCACGGTCCGCGACATCCAGGGCATGATCGCGCTCGGCGAGCGCGGGCCGGGGGAGTGGCGGCCGCAGGTGGTGCGCTCGATCGCCGCCCGCGCCGAGGGCATCGACGACATCGCCGCCGCGATCGACAAGCACCGCGACTGGCTGGAGCGCCACGGCGAGCTGCGCCGCCGCCGGGAGACGCGGGCCGCCGCCGAGATCGAGGCGATCGCGCTGGGCGTCCTGCGCGCGCGGATCGGCTCACTGCGCGACGGTACGCAGCTCCCGACGCTCGCCGCCAAGGTGGCCGAGGGCGCCATCGACCCGTACGCGGCGGCCGACGAGCTGCTGGCCCAGCTAGGCTCCTGACCCGCCCCGCCCCGCCCCGCCCCACCCCACAATCCCCGCGATCTTGCAGTTGCGGCCCCGGGAGCGCCTGTTTCGCGGCTTCTGTCGGGGCCGCAACTCCATGATCGACGGTCGATGTACGCTCCCCCGGACGAGGGAGGGTGGGGCGCGTGGAGCACGACGCTACTCAGGAACTGCCGGTGACACCTGGCGTGGTCGCGGGCGGGAGCACTTCGGTGTCGGACGAGGTGGTCGAGAAGATCGCGGTGGCCGCCGCGAAGTCGGTGCCCGGGGTGGCCGAGCTGGGCGGCGACATCGCCCGCTTCTTCAACGCTGTGCTGGACCGGGTCGGGCTGGACCAGGTCGGGGACGCGCGGCGCGGCTGCTCGGCGCACGTCACCGACGGGTCGGCAGTGGTCAACCTCGTCCTCGTGATCGACGCCGGCCACCCGGTGCCGCAGGTGACCAGCGAGGTGCGGGCCGCTGTGGCGTCCGCGATCGAGGCGTACGGACTGCGCGCCGCCGAGATCAACATCCGGGTCGACGACGTGGCGATGGGTACGCCCACCGTCTGACGAGCGCCGCCCGGCTCAGTCGTGTGCCGGGCGGGTCAGCTCCACCTCGTCGCCCGGCAGCAACTCCACGTCGCCCTCCGGACCGTGGATCTCGAGCACCGGTACGCCCTCGTCCAGCAGCATGTTCCGGCGCTCGGCGCCGGTAGGCATCCGCGCGACGACTCTCGCGCCCGCGGCCAGCTCCACCTGCCTGCGCTGCGGCGTCTCCCGGACCCGCGTGCCGAGCGGACGGCTGGTGGTGACGAGCCCTTCCGACCGCAGCAGCGATATCGCCATCCGGACCGCGTCGCGGCCGATCTGGTGTTCCTGGCTGAGCCGCGACTCGCTGCCGACGCTCGCCCCGGGCGGCAGCGCGCCCGATTCGATCTGCTCCCGGATCAGGTCGGCGAGCTGGACGTAGACCGGCGTGTGCGAGCGCGGATCGATGGTCATGACGTAAGCCTTGTGCCCCGATAGATCTGATCCATCAAGGCTTTATGGCAATGATGGATTGTAGCCATGTTGGATTCTTGCTATGGTCGGAGCGTGTTCGCGCGGTAACCGGCGGACATGACTCCTTCGAGTGCGCTCAATCTCGACTGCCCCGGTGCCGTACCGCGAAGTGACGCTGCGGTGGCGGGGCGGGCGGGTCCGCCCGCGCGCGGCGGGCGGGTGGTCCCGCCCTTCCAGTCCCTTCGACCACGAGAGGCAGGCGTTCGTGCGGTGGAACATCCGGTGGCCCGGTCGGCGCGCGCGAGCCGGTCGCGGCACCACCCAGCCGGGCTGCTACCGGGCGGCCAACTACACGCCGTTGCGCCCCTGGCAGGTGCGGGAACGGCGGTTCCGGACGACGCGGCTGGGCCGGCGCGGGCTCGACCCGGCCGAGGTGCACGAGTTCCTCGACCGGGTGGCGCTCGACCTGGCCGACGTCTACCGGGCGCTCGGCGTCAGCCGGGAGGAGACCGCGCGGGTCCGGGACGCGCTGCGGCGCTGGCAGTCCGAGCAGGCGCAGATGCGGATGAACGCGGGAGCGTACCGTCGATGAGTCCCCGCGAGCGGTTCGTCATCCACCTGCCGGTCGTCGCCGGTGACCTGGCCGGCGCCGTACGCCTGGCCCGGGTCGTGGCCCGCTGGTCGGGCGTGCTCGCTCAGGCCGACCCGGGCGAGACCACCGTCTCGGCCGAGGACGAGCAGGGCGTACGCCATCGGGTCTTCTGTGATCTGCGGATGGGCGACGGCCGGCGCTGCCTGCTGCGGGCCGACCACGACGGCCCGTGCGCCCGCCGGCCGCTCCGGTGACCCGCCGCCCGGCCTGCGCACTCGTCGCGACGGGCGGGGGCTGACCACCGCACGGGTCGATGCACCGTACCGTTGTTCCCAGCGGCGCAAGGCCGCCGTGCGTCGGGAGGTTCGCCATGCCGAAGGGTGTCTCGTTCGCTCCAGTGCGAACCGTGAGGGCGTACGAGGGGATCGTCCGGCAGGTCGAGGAGCGGATCGCCGCCGGGGTTCTGCGGCCGGGGGACCGGCTGCCGAGCGAGCGCGAACTGACGACGCAGTTCGACGTCAGCCGGTCCACTGTGCGTGAGGCGCTGCGCGTGCTGGAGAGCAGCGGCCTGATCCGTTCGCGTCCCGGTGACCCGCTCGGGCCGCAGGTGATCGCCTCGACGGCCTCGGCGATGCGCAAGCTGTTCGCCCGGGTCGTGGACAGCCGGCGGCTCGGCGTGGCGGAGTTGCTCCAGTTCCGGATGATCATCGAGTCGGCGGCCGGTTCCGTCGCCGCCCGGATGGCGTCACCGTCCGAGCTGGACGAACTGGAGCAGGCGTTGGCGGGCATGCGGGACGCGGTGGCCGACGGCTACGAGGCGTTCAGCGCGGCCGACGTGCGCTTCCACGAGCACGTCGCCCGGCTGTCCGGGAACGAATTGCTCGTGCTCTGCCTCGACGCGGTCCGGAGCATGGTGCTGGACCTGATCTCCACCAAGCTCGCCGAGGCGCCGGACCGCGAGGCCCTGATGGAGCGCACCCTGGCCCACCACCGCCGCGTTCTCGACGCGATGCGCGCCGGTGAGGCCGACGAGGTCACCCGGCTGACCCGCGAGGAACTGCACCGCTACTACGCCGAGTACGTGCCGGAGGCGCGCCGCTCGATGGTGGACGTATTGCTCTGAATCCGCCTGATGTGGCCTGACCTCGGATTATGAGAGTCGGCCATCAGCTGAGCAGGCTCTTCCCTTCAACTGGTCTGACCAGTAGCCTCCCCCACATCTCGTCGTGTACCACGGGGGACCACCAGTTGCCCAATGCATCGACCGCCCCGGATTGGGGCGGAGGTCGCACCGCTTCACATGGGAGAAGCTGCATGAAGTCGTCCAGATTCGCCGCGATCGCCGCGGCAGCCCTGGTCTGTCCGGGACTCGTGCTCGTCGGGTCGCCCGCGTCGGCCAACCCCGCCGCCGGCGCCCCGGGCGCCCACAACGCCATCACCGACGTTCCCGGAATCCAGGTCGGCCAGGTTCAGTCCGACACCGCCCCGTACCTGACCGGCACCTCCGTCGTGTACATGCCGCAGATGTCTGTGGCCAGTGTGGACCAGCGTGGCGGCGCCCCCGCCACCAAGGAGACCGACCTGCTGAGCCCGCTCAACTCGAACCCGGGCGTCAACGCGATCCAGCTCGGTGGCAGCAGCATGTACGGGCTGTCCGCCACCAACGGCATCATCCGCTGGCTGGAGGACCGTGGCGAGGGCGTACGCGTCGGCGCCGGCGGCGTGGCCCCGATCGTTCCGGCCGCGGACATCTTCGACCTCGGCCGCGGCGGTGACCCGAAGGCGCGCACCTCCGCCGAGTGGGGTTACCTCGCGGCGCAGGCCACTTCGGACGGTCCGGTCCGTCAGGGCGGCGTCGGCGGCGGCACCGGCGCCCGCGGCGGCGGCCTGCGCGGCGGCGTCGGCACCGCCAGCGTCCACCTCGGCGACGGCATCTACGTCGGCGCCATGGTGATCGTCAACCCGGCCGGCTCCCCGGTCGACCCGGCCGACTGCACCCTGTACGGCGTCAAGTTCGGCATCGGCAACGAGTTCGCCGGCTACAAGGCTCCGAAGAAGCAGGAGTGCAACCCGCCGAGCACCGCCGCGCAGCAGCCGGCGAACACCACGATCGCCGTGGTCGCCACCAACGCGCCGCTGGAGAAGGCCGCTGCCCAGCGGATGTCCGGCAACGCGCACGACGGCATGGCCCGCGCGATCAGCCCGATCCACACCCTGGGCGACGGTGACACCGTCTTCGCCGTCTCCACCGGCAAGGGCGAGGCGCTGCAGATCAACGACCCGGCCGACACCCGTCAGCTGAACGCCATCTTCAACGCCGGCGCCAGCACGCTGGCCCGTGCCATCGCCAAGGCCGTTCTCTCGTCCGAGAGCATCGGCAACACCACCAGCTACTGCGACCGCTACCCCTCGGCCTGCAAGGGCATGAAGCAGCTCAAGCAGTGGCGTACGCAGGGCAACGCCCCGGACGTGACCCCGGAGACCTTCGCCCAGGCCACGCAGGCGCTGGCGCAGACCCCGGTCCCCGCGCCGGCCGGTGCCGACAACGGCAAGCCCAAGCCCAAGCCGAAGGCCGCTCCGGCGGGCAACACCACGCAGCAGGAGTCGCAGAACGGCATGGTCCTCGCCTCCGACAACACCGGCGGTCCCACGCTCTCCACGGGCGTGACCACGGGCCTGCTGGCCGCCGGCATCCTGGGCGTCGGCCTGCTGGGCATGCACCTGCGGGGTCGCCGCCGGGGGCAGGCTTCCGACCAGCTCGCCTGACACGCACGCCGTCTCACCCTCGCGCCGGTAGCTAGGCGCGTGTGAACGATCGAGGCGGGTTCCGTCCACTCCGGACGGGACCCGCCTCGCTGCGTTCGTCACCCCACCCGCCCCCGCGCGGCGCGCCCGGCGTGCGCCCGGCGTGCGCCTTGCCGATCTTGGACTTGTGGTGGCTCACAAAAGTCGCCACTCGGGCATCCTGGGCGCCACAACTCCAAGATCGGCGGAGTGGGCCGTCACGGCCCGCGCACCTCGAAGCAGGGCAGATGCTGGGCGCGCCGGACGCAGCCGGCCAGGCGCGGGGAGCGTGCCGCCTCGGCGGGTTGCTGCGCAGCGCTGTCGCCGGACTCCAGGGCCGGGCGTACGCAGTTCAGCCCCGGCTCGGCGACGATCGTCGACGTCCCGCGTCCGGGCAACGCGAACCCGGCTCGGCGATGCTCGTGCCCCGGGCGTTGCCCTAGAGGCCGTCGGCCGGCCCGAGCCGCTGCCGGGCCAGCCGGTGTCGGGGCGACCCGAGGCACGCCTGCACCATCACCTCGACCTCCTCGCGGGTGCAGGCACACGTAGAAGGACCTGGTGGGCGGGGCCCACCAGGTCCTTCTGGGTCGTGGTGCTGGCTACTTCTTGGAGACCTTGGTGACGTCGAACGACTGGGTCACCGCGTCCTTCGGGTAGCCCTCGACGCCGTCGCGGATCACCGCCAGGTTCGGCAGCAGGAACAGCCAGTCGCTGGCCGCCTCCTGCGAGATGACCTTCGCGGCCTCGGCGAACTTCTTGTCCCGGGTGGCTGCGTCCAGGGCCGTGTCGGCCTCGTTCATGAGCTGCGTGACGGCCGGGTTCTTGTACCGGTAGTAGTACTCCGGCTGGCCGTAGCGGACCAGGTCACGGGGCTCGACGTGGGCGATGATCGACATGTCGTAGTTGGCCTTGCCGAGCACCTTGTCCAGCCACTGCGGCATCTCGACGTTGTTCTGGGTCACCTTGATGCCGACCTCGGCGAGCTGCGAGGCGACGAACTGCGCGGAGGCGCGGGCGTAGCCGGGCGGCGGGACGTCCATGGTCAGGGTGAGCCCGTTCGCGTGACCGGCGTCGGCGAGCAGCTGCTTGGCCTTGGCGGGGTCGTGCGGGAAGTCACCGGTGCGGTCCTCGTACCACGGGTCGCTCGGCGGCACCATGCTGCCGATCTTCGTGCCGTAGCCGGACCACACGGTCTTGATCAGCGCGTCGTGGTCGATCGCGTGGCGGATCGCCTGGCGCACCCGGACGTCGGCCAGCGGGCCCTTGCTGTTGTTCATCGACAGGACGACCTCACCGGTCGTCTTGCCCTCGATCACCTGGAACTGCTTGTTGCCCTTGAACACCTCGAGCAGCTGCGGCGCCTGGATGTTCGCCACGATGTCGAGCTGGCCGGAGAGCATCGCGTTGTTCAGCGCGTTCGCGTCGGTGATGTAGCGGAAGACGGCGGTGGCGACCTTCGCCTTCTCACCCCAGTAGCCGTCGTTGCGCACCAGGGTGATGCTGTCGCCGCGGTTCCACTTGTCGAACTTGAACGGGCCGGTGCCGTTCGGCTTGGTCCCCAGGTCGGTGGCGTTCTCCTTGAGCACCACGCCGACGCGGCCGGCGACGTCGAACAGCCAGCTCTGGCTCGGCCGCGACAGCGTCACCTCCACCGTGGACGCATCCGGCGCCTCGACGGTCTTCACGACCGTCATCTGGGACTTGAACGGGTTCGTCGAGCCCTCCGCGGTCACCCGCTTGAAGCTCCACACCACGTCCTGCGCGGTGAGCTTCTGGCCGTCGTGGAAGGTCACGCCGTCGCGGAGCTTGAACGTGTACTTGGTGCCGTCGTCGGACATCTTCCATTCGCTGGCCAGCAGCGGCTCCACCTCACCGGTGTCCGCGTTCTGGCGCACCAGGCCCTCGTACACGTTGTAGAGCAGGACCTGCGGGATCGCGGCGCCGGCCTCGGCGGTCAGGTCGAGGCTCACCGGCTCGAGGTAGGCACCGAGGGTGACCGTACCGTTGCCGGAACCGCCACCGCCGGTGGTGGTCTCGGAGTCACCATCGCTACTGCACGCGGTCAGAGCCAGCGCCGTGGCGAGCAGCACGGCGGGCAGCGTTATCTTCAGCCGATTCATTCGTGTGTCCCATCGCGAAGAACGCCAAGGGCGCTCGTAGCCTGTGAGGCGGGACACTAGGAGTGTGGTACCCGATGCAAAAGGGCCAGTTCAGCGGGGTCGGCAGGTACCAATCGGCGTCTGACTACCGGGCCACCCGGAATCCGGTGTTGCCACTTGAGGAGTCAACGGTGGTTCGACTCCGTGCGGCCACGCGGTAACGGTTGCAATAAGAGTCGTGGCAGAGGTACGAACCACCTCTGATGACGCTCTCACCTGGTGAGACGTGTCCTCGGCGGTCGCGCCAGGGTTCGGCCGTGAGTTCCCAAACGTTGCCCGCGACGTCGTACAGGCCGTAGCCGTTCGGCGGAAACGTGGTCACCGGAGAGGTGCCCACGAACCCGTCGTCCGCGGTGTTGACAGTGGGGAAGGCGCCCTGCCAGATGTTGCACAGGTGCCGCCCGCCCGGGGTCAGCTCGTCGCCCCAGGCGTAGCGGGCCTGGGACAGCCCGCCGCGTGCCGCGTACTCCCACTCGGCCTCGGCCGCCAGCCGCGTCCCCGACCACTCGCAGTACGCCTCGGCGTCCCGGTGGGAGACGTGGACGACCGGATGCCGCTCGCGTCCGGACAGGCCCGAGCCGGGCCCGTCCGGGGCCGCCCAGCGCGCCCCCTCGACCGCCAGCCACCAGGGCGCGCCCGGCACCGTGGCGTCGAGCACCCACGGGCGCGCGGACGGCGCGAGCAGCAGGTGGAAGACGAAGGACCAGCCGTACCGTTCCGCGTCGGTGCGGTAGCCGGTGGCCTCGACGAAGCGGGCGAACTGCCGGTTCGTCACCGGTGTCGCGGCGATCTCGAACGGGGCCACGGTGACCGGGCGGACCGGCCCTTCCAGGTCCTCCGGGAAGCCCTCCGGATCGTCGGTGCCCATGAGGAAGGTACCGCCGGGCAGCGCGATCAGGTCGTCCGTACCGGCGGGGCCGGCGCGGACGGCACTGGGGCCGGCCGTCGATCCGGCGGCGGCGGGCGGGCGTTTCGGCGCGCAACACGGCGACGGCGGAGGGCTTCCTCCGCCGTCGTCCGGTTCAGCCGATTCGGTGCTCACATCCGCGCTACGCCGGCAGGGCGTCCGCCTGGTACGCGTCCTCGCTGATGGCGGCGGCGACGGCGTCCCCGAAGTCCTCCGTCGACATGCCCATCTCCGGCCCGCGCATCGCGCCCAGGCGCGGCAGCACCGCCTTCACCCCGTCCTCCAGGCTGCGGGCCGCCTCCGGGTGGCCCAGGTGCTCCAGCATCAGCGCGGCGCTGAGGATCGACCCGGCGGGGTTGGCCCAGCCCCGGCCCGCGATGTCGGGCGCGGAGCCGTGCACCGGCTCGAACATGCTCGGCGCCGACCCGGTCGGGTTGAGGTTGCCGCTCGCGGCCAGGCCGAGACCGCCCTGCACGGCCGCGCCGAGGTCGGTGATGATGTCGCCGAACAGGTTGTCGGTGACCACGACGTCGAACCGCTCCGGCTGGGTGACCAGGTAGAGGCACATCGCGTCGACGTGCACGTACTCCACCGAGATCTCCGGGTACTCCGCCGCGACCTCCTCGAAGGTCCGCTGCCACAGGTCGCCGGCGTACGTGAGGATGTTCGCCTTGTGCACCAGGGTCACGTGCTTGCGGCGGGTCAGGGCCAGCCGGAAACCGTGCCGGATGAGGCGTTCGACCCCCTTGCGCGTGTTGACCGACTCCTGGGTGGCGATCTCGTCCGGCCCGCCCCGGTGGATGAAACCGCCGGCACCGACGTAGGCGCCCTCGGTGTTCTCCCGCAGGATCACCAGGTCGCACTGCTCCGGACGCAGCCCGCCGATGGGCGAGGGCACACCTGGTAGCAGCTTGACCGGCCGCAGGTTGACGTACTGGTCGAAAGCGGTCCGCAGATGGATGACCAGGCCGCGTTCCAGCACCCCGGGTGGCACCGAGGGGTCGCCGACGGCGCCGAAGAGAATGGCGTCCGCCTTGGCCAGTTCCCGCTCCACGTCCGGCGGCACGACCTGGCCGGTGATCCGCCAGTAGTCCGCGCCGAGTTCGTAGTCTTCCCAGACCAGGTCCAGCCCGAACCGCTGGGCGGCGGCGTCGCACGCCTTGACCGCCTGCGCGGTGACCTCCGGTCCGATGCCGTCGCCGGGCACCAGCGCGATTCGCTGGGCGCTCATTAGTCCACCTCTGTCCGCGTGCAGGAGACCCTCACCTGCCATCGTCGGCCAAGAGTGGCGGGATCGGGCCCTCCGCAACAGGTCCAGGTCTCCGGCTAGGCTGGTACCAGCGGGATGCGGATGGTGTGCGCAGGAGTGCGACGACGGGACGAGGCGAGATCCCCGCGAGAGGTGGGGAGGTCGAGATGGCGGATTTTCTGCTGCCGGTCAACCCGCAGAGCTCGGTTCCGCTCTACGAGCAGATCATCACGGGGCTCGAGGACGCGATCCTCGCGGGGCAGTACGACGACGGCCCGCTGCCCAGCACCCGCCGTCTGGCCGAGGCGCTGGGCGTCTCCCGGAACACGGTGCTGACCGCGTACGACCGGCTCATGGAGCAGGGCCTGATCGCGACGATTCCCCGGCGCGGCCTCTACGTCTCCTCCGAGGCGGTGGTCCGGATGCGGGCCGCGCGCCGGACCTCCCGCTCCGCGACACGGCCCATCGACTGGGAGGCACGGCTGCCCGAGCCGCCGCCCACCCCCGTACACCGGGACCCGGCGTGGTCGCGGGCGCCGTTCCCCTTCGTCGTCGGCCAGCCGGATCCCGGCATGTTCCCCACCGGCGCGTGGGAGCGGGCGCAGCGCGAGGCGGTACGGCAGGACGGGCTGTCCCGGGTGATCGGGGACGCCGGCCAGGCCGACGACCCGCAGCTCGTCCGCCAGCTCTGTGAGCACGTGCTGCCGTCGCGGGGCATCTCGGCCGAGCCGAACCAGGTGATGATCACGCTGGGCTCGACGCACGCGCTGCACCTGCTGGCGAGCGTCCTGGTCCGGCCGGGCAGCGTCGTGCTGGTGGAGGACCCGGGCTACCCCGACGCGCGGACGATCATGCAGATGGCGGGCGCCGACGTGGTGCCCGGCCGGGTGGACGAGGACGGCCTCGTCGTGGAGGACCTGCCGGCCGACCTGCACGGCGCGGAGCTGGTGTACGTCACGCCGAGCCACCAGTACCCGACCGGCGCGACGATGTCGGCGTCCCGGCGTGAGGAGCTGCTGCGCCGGGCCGGCGCGGCGGACGCGGTGGTGATCGAGGACGACTACGACCCGGAGATGACGTTCCGGGGCATCCCGGCGGTCGCGGTGCGGGCGCTGGACGACGAGGACCGCGTGGTCTACCTCGGCAGCTTCAGCAAGCTGCTGGCGCCGGGCCTGCGGCTCGGTTACGTGGTGGCGTCCCCGGCGCTGGTGGAGGCGATGCGGGCCCGCTCCCGCTACGTGCTGCGCCACCCGCCCGGACCGATGCAGCGCGCCCTGGCCCGGATGATCGCCAGCCGGGACCTCGCCCGCCACGTGCGCCGTATCCGCGCCCACTACCAGGGGCTGTACGAGGAGATGACGCGCGCGATCGAGCGCCACGTGCGCTGGGGGCCGCAGCCGGTGCCGCGCGGCGGCCTGGCCCGGTGGATCACCGGCCCGCCCGGTCTGGACGCCGGGCAGCTCGCCGTCGACCTGCGCCGCCAGGGTGTCCTGCTCGACCCGGGCGAGCCGTACTGGACCACCCGCCCCACCCCGCGTCACCACTTGCGGCTGGGGTACCAGGTGATGCCGCTGGACCGGATCGACGAGGGGGTCCGGCGGGTCGCCGCGGCCGTAGAAGACCAGGTCCGGCCACGGCTGGTACCCCCACCGACCCGGAAACTGGACGTTCCCCTCCGGGGTCGGAGTTCGTAACCTCCGACGCCATGACGTCGGACACCCATGCCTCCCTCCGCGCCGGCCATCTCGTGGACGAGCAAGCCGTCGTGTCGCTCACCCAGGACCTGGTCCGCATCCCCTCGACCTGGGACGCCGCGCAGGGGCGGAGCGAGCAGCCAGTGGCGGAGCTCGTCGCGCAGGTCATGCGGGGCTTCGGCTGGCGGCCGGAGGTCACCGAGGTCGTTCCCGGGCGGCCCAACGTGGTGGCGGTGGTGGAGGGCGGCCTGCCCGGCCCGACGCTGATGTTCGAGGGGCACACCGACGTCGTCACCGAGGGTTCTCCCGAGGAGTGGACGGTCGACCCGTTCGGCGGCGACATCGTCGACGGGCGGCTGTACGGTCGCGGCTCCGCCGACATGAAGGCCGGCGTCGCCGCGATGATCCACGCGGCCCGGGCCGTCGAGCTGGCCGGACCGTTCCCGGGCCGGATCGTGGTGGCGGCCCTGGTGGACGAGGAGGGCCAGATGCTCGGCGCGAAGCACTTCACCACCACCGCGCTGGCCCGCGAGGTGGACGCCGCGATCATCTGCGAGCCGGAGGCGGAGGAGATCTGCGCGGTCGCCAAGGGCGCGGTCCGCCTGCTGGTCACCTGCACCGGCAAGATGGCGCACGGCGCGATGCCGCAGCACGGCCGCAACCCCGTACCGGCGGTGGCGGAACTGGTGGCCGCGCTCGGCCGGTACCAGAAGGAGCTGCAGGCCGACCCGGGGGAGCACGAGCACCTCGGCCTGACGTTCCTGACCCCCACGGTCCTGGACGCCGGCTCCGCCGACCAGCTCAACGTCATCCCCGGCCGCGCCGTGCTCGGCGTGGACTGCCGGACCGTCCCCGGTGTCGACCACGCCGCGCTCGCCGCGCGCGTGCGCTCCGACGCCGACGAAATCGGCGCCCGGCACGGTGTCAGCTTCGCCGTCGAGGTCGTCGACGACCGGCCGTGCGCGGTCACCCCGGAGGACCACCCGATCTCGCTCGCGGTGGCGCAGGCGCACAGCGCCGTCACCGGTACGGCGCCGGTCTTCGGCGGTGTGCCCGGCGCGACCGACGGCACCATCCTGTGGCGCGACAGCGGCATCCCGAACGTGGTGTACGGCCCCGGCCCGAAGTGGATCGCCCACCAGCCCGACGAGTACGTCGAGGTCGACGACATCGTCCGCAAGACCAGGGTCTACGCCGAGGCGGCGCTGGCCTTCCTCACCGGCGCCGCGACGGGTGCGGCGTCGTGACCGCGCAGGAGCTGCTGGGCGCGCTGCCCGCCGGCCTGCCGATCGGCGCGGGCTGGGCCACCACCGCGCAGACCGCGCCGGTCCGTTTCCCGTACGACGGCAGCACCGTGACCCAGGCGCCCTGGGGTGACACCGCCGACGCGGAAGCGGCTGTCGACGCCGCGCACGAGGTCGCCGCGGAGATGGCCGGCCTGCCCGGTCACCGGCGGCGCGCCATCCTCACGACAGTCGCCGCCGAGGTCCGCGCCCGCGCCGACGACCTCGCCGAACTGCTGGTCCTGGAGACCGGCAAGCCGCTTGTCGACTGCCGGGTCGAGGTCGCCCGCACGCTCGTCACGCTGGAGACGGCGGCCGAGGAGGTCGGACACCTCACCGGCGAGACGGTGGCACTGGACATGCAGCCGGCCGGCGAGGGCATGCTCGGCTTCTGGGTACGCCGACCGGTCGGCGTCGTCGTCGGCATCACCGGGTTCAACTACCCGCTGCTGCTGGCCGCCCACAAGGTCGCGCCGTCGGTGGCGGCGGGCTGCCCGGTGATCGTCAAGCCGGCGCCGAACACGCCGCTGGCCACGCTGGTGCTGATCGACCTGTTCCGCCGGGCGGGCTGCCCGGCCGCCGGCGTCCAGCTCGTCACCGGCGGTGTCGAGGTCGGCAAGCTCCTGACCACCCACCCGCGCGTCGCCGCCGTGTCGTTCACCGGGTCCGCGCACGTCGGCCACCAGATCGCCCGCGCCGCGGCCCCGCGCAAGGTGCTGCTGGAACTCGGGTCCAACGCGGCGCTCGTCGTCGGCCGCGACGCCGACCTCGACCGGGCCGCGGAAGCGGTCGTACGCGGCGGGTTCTACGCCTCCGGCCAGGCGTGCATCAGCGTGCAGCGGGTGATCGTCGAGGAGCCGGTCCGCGAGGCGCTGCTGGACCGCCTCCGGCCGCTGCTGGCGAACGTCACCACAGGTGATCCCCGGTCCGCCGACACCCGCGTGTCCGCCCTGGTGGACGAGGCGTCCACCGAGCGGGTCCACTCGTGGGTGGACCGCGCGGTCGCCGCCGGGGCGCGCTGCCTGGCCGGCGGTACGGCGCAGGGCCGGGTGCTGCAGCCGACGGTGCTCGTCGACGTCCCCGAGGACGCCGAGTGCTGGGCGGAGGAGATCTTCGGGCCGGTGGTCTGCGTCCGGTCGGTGCCGGACATGGACGCGGCAGTCGAGCTGGTCAACCGGTCCCGCTACGGGCTCCAGGCCGCCGTCTTCACCCGCGACCTGGCGGTGGCGCTCGACGTGGTGCGCCGCCTCGACGTCGGTGGCGTGCTCGTCAACGAGGTGCCCGGCTTCCGCGCCGACAACATGCCGTACGGCGGCGTCAAGGACTCCGGCATCGGCCGGGAGGGACCGCGCTTCGCCATGGAGGAGCTGACCGTGACCAAGATGGTGATGATCAGGCCATGATTCGGAGTGGGAGCACACAGGCATGGTGATCTACTTCGTCCGGCGGCTGGCCATCCTCGCGGTATCCCTGTTC
Organism: Micromonospora sp. C41; assembly: GCF_018070485.1. Taxonomy (NCBI): domain Bacteria; kingdom Bacillati; phylum Actinomycetota; class Actinomycetes; order Micromonosporales; family Micromonosporaceae; genus Micromonospora; species Micromonospora sp. C41. The sequence goes on from NZ_JAGPXP010000010.1 coordinate 28,638, forward strand.
GCCGCGTCGATCCTCGTCTTCACGATGCTGTCGCTGCTGCCGGGCGACCAGGCGCAGGCGATGCTCGGCGTGAACGCCACCCCGGAGGCGCTGGAGGCGCTGCGGGAGCAGTTCGGGACGAACCGCCCGTTCACCGAGCGGTACCTCGACTGGGCCGGCGGCCTGATCCGCGGTGACTTCGGCATCTCGCCGCTCAGCGGGGTGTCGGTCGGCTCGGAGATCGGCGACAAGCTCGGCGTGACGGTGCCGCTGATCCTGGCCGGGATGACGCTGGCGCTGCTCATCGCCGTACCGCTGGGCATCCTCGCCGCGGTGAAGAGCCGGACCGCGATCGGCACGGCGCTGTCCGCGCTGAGCCAGGTCGGCATCGCCGTTCCGTCGTTCTGGCTCGGCATCCTGCTCATCACCGTGTTCGCGGTGAAGCTGCAGTGGCTGCCCGCCGGCGGGTTCACCGGATGGGACGACTTCGGCGGCGCCGTGCGGGCCCTGCTGATGCCGGCGCTGGTCCTCGGCGTGGCCCAGGGCGCGATCCTGATGCGCTACGTCCGGTCCGCGGTGGTCGAGGTCATGCAGGAGGACTTCATCCAGACCGCGCGGGCCAAGGGGCTCAGCCGCTCGCAGGCGCTGACCCGGCACGCGCTGCGCAACGCGGCCATTCCGGTCATCACCGTCCTCGGTCTGCAACTCGCGACGCTGCTCATCGGCACCGTCGTGATCGAGAACGTCTTCGGCCTGCCCGGTCTCGGCCGGATGCTGCTGCAGGACGTGGGCAACCGCGACCTGCTGAAGGTGCAGGGCACGGTGATGGTGCTGACCGCCGCGGTGCTTCTGATCAACTTCGTCGTCGACGTGGTGTACCACGCGGTCGACCCCAGGCTGAGGAGCAAGGCATGACATCAGTCGCCGACGCCCCACCGGACGCCACCGCCGACGTCGTCGCGGCCGGCCCGGTCAAGCCGCGCCGCCGCTGGAACCTCACGCTGGTGATCGGCGCCGGCCTGGTGGGCCTGGTCGTCCTCACCGCGCTGGTGTCGTTCCTCTGGACGCCGTACGACCCGACTCGGGTCGACCCGTCGCAGACGCTGCTCTCCCCGGGCGGCGACCACTGGCTCGGCACCGACCACTTCGGCCGGGACATCGTCAGCCAGCTCCTCGTCGGCGCGCGGACCACACTGTTCGTCGGCGTCGTCGCCGTGGCGATCGCGGCCGTCGTCGGCGTACCGCTGGGTCTGCTCGCCGCCACCGGGCACCGCTGGCTCAGCGAGCCGGTGATGCGGGCGCTGGACATCGTGTTCGCGTTCCCGGCCATCCTGCTGGCGATCATCCTGGCCGCAGGCTTCGGCGCGTCCACGCTCACCGGCATGATCGCGATCGGCGTCGCCAACGTCCCGGTGTTCGGCCGCCTCACCCGGGCCGGCGCGATGCAGGTGCTGCAGAGCGACTTCGTGCTGGCCGCGCGCAGCTACGGCCGCCGGGGCGTGGTGCTCATGGTCCGGTACGTGCTGCCCAACATCGCGGCCCTGCTGATCGTGCAGGCGTCGGTGTCGTTCGCGCACGCGGTGCTCGCCGAGGCGGCGCTGTCCTACCTCGGGTACGGCACCCCGCCGCCGACCCCCACCTGGGGCCGGATGCTCCAGGAGGCCCAGAACTACTTCGTCGTGCAGCCGATGCTGGCCGTCTGGCCCGGTCTGGCCATCGCCCTGTCGGTGCTCGGGTTCAACCTCATGGGCGACGGGCTGCGCGACGCCCTCGACCCGCGGCTGAGAGGACGGTGACCGGCGTGAGCGGGCTCGTGGTGGAGGACCTCGTCGTCAAGGTCCACGACATCCAGGCCGTCAAGGGCGTCTCGTTCGAGATCGGGCGGGGCCGGCGGATGGGGCTCATCGGCGAGTCCGGCTGCGGCAAGTCCCTGACCGCGCTCGCGCTGATGGGCCTGCTGCCGCACGGTGTGACGGCGTCCGGCCGGGTGCTGCTCAACGGGCGGAACCTGCTCGACCTGTCCGACAAGCAGATGTGCGCGGTCCGCGGCAACGACATCGCCATGGTGTTCCAGGAGCCGATGACGGCGCTGAACCCGCTGATGCGGGTCGGCAACCAGGTCGCCGAGTCGCTGCGGCTGCACAAGGGGATGAGCCGCGCGGCGGCCTCCGCCCGCGCCGTCGAACTGCTCGAACGGGTCCAGCTGCCCGAGCCCGACCGGACCGCGCGCAAGTACCCGCACCAGCTCTCCGGCGGTCAGCGCCAGCGCGTCGTGCTGGCCATCGCGCTGGCGTGCGACCCGGCCGTGCTGGTCGCGGACGAGCCCACCACCGCGCTGGACGTCACGGTGCAGGCGGAGATGCTGCGGCTGATGGACACGCTGGTGCGCGAGGAGGGCGCGTCGCTGCTGCTCATCACGCACGACCTGCCGGTGGTCGCCAGCATCTGCGAGGAACTGCTCGTCATGTACGGCGGCTCGATCGTCGAGCACGGCGACGTGACGACGGTCTTCGACTCGCCCCGGCACCCGTACACGGCGGGCCTGCGGGCGTCGACGGTGCTGGAGAGCACCGACGGCAGCGGCCGGCTGTCGACCATCCCGGGCCGCGTGCCGTCGCTCGGGTCGTTCCCCACCGGCTGCGTGTACCGCAACCGCTGCCCGCGCGCCGACGACGTCTGCGGCACCGTGCCGCTGCTGACGGCGCCGCCCGGCAGCACCCAGCGGGCCGCCTGCCACCACCCGATCGAGAGCGACCAGCCCCTAGGAAGCGGGAAGGCCAGCGCATGACCACCACCCCGTTGCTGGAAGCCGTCGACGTGGTGCGCGAGTACCGCGCCCCGCGGCGGTCGCTGCGTACGCCGGGCCAGCCGATCCGCGCGCTGGACGGCGTGAGCGTGCAGGTCCACGAGGGCGAGGCGTTCGGCATCGTGGGGGAGAGCGGCTCCGGCAAGTCGACGCTGTCGCGCATCCTCATGGCCCTCGACCAGCCGACGTCGGGCACCGCGTTCTACAACGGGCAGCGCATCAGCGGCGTACCGGAGCGGAAGCTCGCGTTCCTGCGGCGCGACGTGCAGATGGTGCTCCAGGACCCGATGTCGTCGCTGAACCCGCGGATGCGCGTCGCGGACATCATCGCGGAGCCGATGCGCGCGCTGCGCCTGCCCGGCGACCACCGGGCCCGGGTGGCCGAGCTGATGCACTCCGTCGGCCTGCCCGAGGAGGCGGTGACCCGCTACCCGCACCAGTTCTCCGGCGGTCAGCGGCAGCGCATCGCGATCGCCCGCGCCCTCGCGGCCGGGCCCAAGGTCATCGTCGGGGACGAGCCGGTCAGCGCGCTCGACGTGTCGGTGCGCGCGCAGATCCTCAACCTGCTCACCGACCTGGCCGAGCAGTTCAAGCTGACCCTGATTCTGGTCTCCCACGACCTGTCCGTGGTCCGGTACCTCTGCGACCGGATCGCGGTGATGAACCAGGGCCGGATCGTCGAGACGGGTGACACCGAATCGATCTACTCCGACCCCCAGCACCCCTACACCCAGAGGCTGCTGTCCGCGGTGCCCACCCTGAGCGGCGACCTCCTGGACCGATTCAACAGGAGCAGCACATGAGGTTGGTTGACCGCGTCGCCGTCGTCACCGGAGGCGCCAGCGGCATCGGACTGGCCACCGTCGGCCGGCTGGTCGAGGAGGGCGCGCGCGTCGTCATCGCCGACCTCGACGGCGACCGCGCCGCCGAGGCGGCCGCCGGCTTCGGGTCCGCCGTCGTCGGCGTGGCCTGCGACGTCACCCGGGCCGCTGACTGCCGCGCCGCCGTCGAGACCGCCGTCGAGCGGTTCGGGCGGCTCGACCTCATGCACGCGAACGCCGGTACGCCGTTCACCGGACCGGTCGACGAGGTGGACCAGGCGACGCTGGACCGCGTGATCGACGTCAACCTCAAGGGCGCGTTCTGGACCGCGCAGGCGGCCACGCCCGCGCTGATCGAGGCCGGCGGCGGCTCGATCGTGTTCACCGCGTCCCTGCAGGCCGTCATCGCCCGCCCCCGGTACGCGCCGTACACCGCCGCCAAGCACGGCGTCATCGGCCTGATGAAGGCGCTGGCGCTGGAACTCGCGCCGCACGGCATCCGGGTCAACGCGATCGCCCCGGCGGCGACCGAGACGCCGATGCTGTCGGCGTTCCTCGGTGGCATGGGCGACGTGCCGGACAGCGCCCGGGAGAACTTCCGCGCGTCGATCCCGCTGGGCCGCATGGCGACGCCACGGGACTCCGCCGACGCGGTGGTGTTCCTCGCCAGCGAGGAGGCGCGGATGGTCACGGGCCACACGCTCGTCCTCGACGGCGGCACGACGGCCGGCTGAGGCGTACCGTGACCAGTTCGCTGGCGGACCCTCCGTACGAGGGCACGATCGGACGCACCTACCACGATTCCACGGAGCACTGGAGCGCGCCGCCGTCGGCCGCCCCGGGCACCCCGAACGTGGTGTACGTGCTGCTGGACGACGTCGGGTTCGCCGACTTCGGCTGCTTCGGCGCCGAGATCGACACCCCGACGATCGACCGGCTGGCCGCGTCCGGGCTGCGGTACACCAACTTCCACACGTCGCCGCTGTGCTCGCCGACCCGGGCCAGCGTGCTCACCGGCCGCAACCACCACAGCGTCGGCATGCGCATGCTGTCCAACTTCGACAGCGGCTTCCCCAGCGGCCGGGGCCGGATCACCCACGCCGCCGCCACCGTCGCGGAGATGCTCGCCGACGCCGGGTTCAACACCATGGCGGTCGGCAAGTGGCACGTCGCGCCGCTGGAGCACACCACGCCGTCCGGGCCGTACGACCAGTGGCCGCTGGGCCGTGGCTTCGAGCGGTACTACGGCTTCCTGGAGGCGGAGACCGACAACTTCTATCCGGAGCTGGTCCACGACAACCACCAGGTGGACCCGCCGGCCACCCCGGAGGAGGGTTACCACCTCACCGAGGACCTGACCGACCGGGCCATCGGGTTCGTCCGGGACCAGACGTCGTTCACCCCGGAGAAGCCGTTCTTCCTCTATCTGGCGTACGCCGCGGCGCACGCCCCGCACCAGGCCCCGCCGGAGTACCTGGCGAAGTACCGGGGCCGCTACGACGCCGGCTGGGACGTCGTCCGCGCGGACCGGCACCGGCGGCAGATCGGGCTGGGCATCATCCCGCCGGACGCGCCGCTGCCACCGCACAACCCCGGCGTCGTGCCGTGGGACGACGTGCCGCCGGAGCAGCGCCGCCTGTTCGCCCGCATGCAGGAGGCGTACGCGGCGATGGTCGACCACACCGACGCCCAGCTCGGGCGCCTGGTCGACTTCCTGGAACGGATCGGCCGCCTCGACAACACGATCTTCGTGGTCATGTCGGACAACGGGGCCAGCCCCGAGGGCACGCCGCTCGGCACGCTCAACCCCACCGCCTTCCAGAACCGGGTGCCGGAGAACCTCCAGGACAGCCTGGACCGGATCGACGAGATCGGCGGCCCGCGGGCGCAGAGCAACTACCCGCTGGGCTGGGCGCAGGTCAGCAACACCCCGTTCCGCCGCTACAAGCAGCACACCCACGAGGGCGGGGTCCGGGTGCCGTTCGTGCTGAGCTGGCCGGCCGGTGACGTGCCCGGCGGGCAGGTGCGCACGCAGTTCCAGCACAGCATCGACGTCACCGCGACGGTGCTCGACCTGGTCGGGGTGCAGCCGCCCGCGGTGCGCCGGGGCGTACCGCAGATGCCGCTGCACGGCCGCAGCTTCCGCGACGGGCTGCGCGACCCGGCGGCGCCGCCGTCGCGGGACCGCCAGTACTTCGAGATGTTCGGCCACCGGGGCATCTACCACCAGGGCTGGAAGGCGGTCGCGTTCCACGAGCGCGGCACCTCGTGGGACGAGGACCGCTGGGAGCTGTACCGGATCGACGAGGACCCGACCGAGAGCCGGGACCTCGCCGCCGAGTACCCGGAGGTGCTGCGGCGTCTCATCGAGGAGTTCTGGATCGAGGCGGCCCGCTACGACGTGCTGCCGCTGGACGACAGGGGATTCGCGGTCCGGGCCCGGGTGCCACGCCCCGGGTCGGTGCGGGACCGGCTTGTCTTCACCTACCTGGCGGGCGTACCGACTGTGTCCGGCGCGGCGGTGCCGCCGACGATGAACCGCTCGCACGCCATCACCGCGCGGGTGCGCCGCACCGACGCGGCGCAGGGCGGCGTGATCGTGGCGCTCGGCAACGTCAGCGGCGGCTACGTGCTGCACATCAAGGACAACCGCCTGGTGTACGAGTACAACTACCTCGGCGAGCACCACGTGCTGCGGTCCGAGGGCGAGCTGCCGCTGGGCCCGGTGGAGCTGACGTTCGAGCTGACGAAGACCGCCGACTGCCAGGGCGTCGGCCGGCTGTACGTGGACGGCGAGGCGGCGGGCGCGGCGCTGTTCCCGCGGTTGCTGCCGTTCTTCCACGGGTTCGCCGGCATGGACATCGGGCGCAGCATCCACTCGCCGGTGTCGCCGAGCTACCCGGCCCGGCACGAGTTCTCCGGCGAGCTGGAGTACGTGCGGTTCCGGCTGGCCGCGTCCGAGGAGGTCGGCGAGCCCATCGCGGCGGCGGACGACGTCGCGCCACGGCCGTCGGCCGGCGTGGGGTTCGAGGTCGTGGACTGACGCGCGCGGCGCGTACGGCGACGGCGCGTGGACGGACCTCGTTGTCCGTCCACGCGCCGTCTGTCTGCGGGGGCCTCAGCGCAGGGCCAGGCCCCACAGCGGGTCCTCCAGGAACCGCCCGACGTGGGCGAGCACCCGGCTGCCCAGCTCCCCGTCCACGAGCCGGTGGTCGAACGACAGTGACAACTGCACCGTCCACCGGGGAACGACCTGCTCGTCGACGACCCACGGCATGCGGCGCAGCGCGCCGAGGCAGAGGATCGCCGCCTCACCGGGGTTGAGGATCGGGGTGCCCGCGTCCACCCCGAACACCCCGATGTTGGTGATGGTGACGGTGCCGCCGGCCAGGTCGGCGGGACGGGTGCGGCCCTCCCGCGCGGTGGCCGCCAGCTCGTTCAGCGCGACCGCGAGGTCCCGTACCGGAAGGGTCTGCGCGGCCTTGACGTTCGGCACCAGCAGGCCGCGCGGCGTCGCGGCGGCGATGCCGAGGTTGACGTCGGCGAACCGGACGATCTCCTGGTTCTCCTCGTCCCACCGGGCGTTGACGTCCGGGTGCCGGCGGATCGCGTCCAGCAGCGCCAGCGACGCCACGAGCAGCGGGCTGACCTTGATGCCCTGGAAGGACGGGTCCCGCTTCAGCCGGTCCACGAACTCGACGGTGCCGGTCATGTCGACGGTGAGGAACTCCGTGACGTGCGGCGCGGTGAACGCGCTGGCGACCATGGCGGCGGCCGTCGCCTTGCGCACCCCGCGTACGGGCAGGCGCTCGTCCCGCCGGGCGTCGGTCGCCGCTGCCGGGCCGGTGGTGTGGTCGAGCAGGTCCTGGCGCGTGATCCGGCCGCCGGGGCCGCTGCCGCGCACGTCGGCCAGTTCCACGCCGAGGTCCTTCGCGAGCTTGCGCAGCGGCGGCTTGGTGAGCACCGGCGGCCGGGACGTGTGCGGCCGGCGGGCCGGCTCGGCCGGGCGGACCGACGGCGTGGCGCGGCGGGGCCGGCGGGTCCGCGCCTGGGCGGACACCCCGTAGCCCACGAGCACCGCGGTACGTTCCTCGGCGGGCTCCTCGGCGGGCGGCGATGCGGCATCCGGCGCGGCGTCCGCGTCACCGCCGGTCCGGATCGCGATGATCGGCGAGCCGACCTCGACGGTCTGCCCCTCCTCGGCGAGCAGGCGGTCCACCACCCCGGCGTACGGGCTGGGCAGCTCGACGACGGCCTTTGCCGTCTCGATGTCCACCAGGATGTCGTTGAGGCCGACTGGATCGCCCGGAGCGACCCGCCAGGTGACGATCTCGGCCTCCGTGAGGCCCTCGCCGACGTCGGGCAGGCGGAACTGCTGAACGCTCACTGGTACCTCTCCCTTCACGCGGCCAGGACGCGGTCGACGGCGTCGAGGATCCGGTCCAGGTCGGGCAGGTACTCCTCCTCGACCTTGGCCGGCGGGTACGGCAGGTTGAACCCGCCGACCCGCTCGACCGGCGCCTCCAGCGAGTAGAAGCACCGGCTCGTCACCTGCGCGACGACCTCGGCGCCGAACCCGGCGAACGTGGGGGCCTCGTGGACCACCACCGCCCGCCCGGTACGGCGGACCGACTCCTCGATGGTCGCCACGTCCAGCGGGGAGATGGACCGCAGGTCGATCACCTCGATGTCGCGGCCCTCCTGCGCCGCGGCCTCGGCGGCGGCGACGCAGGTGGCGACGGTGCCGCCGTACGTCAGCAGCGTGACGTCGGCACCGGGACGCACGACGCGGGCGCGGTGAAGCGGCATCGGCGGCCCGGCGTCCTCCGGTGTCACCTCGCCCTTGACCCAGTAGCGGCGCTTCGGCTCGTAGAAGATCACCGGGTCGTCACCGGCGATGGCCTGGCGGATCATCCAGTGCGCGTCGTCCGGGCTGGCGCAGTAGACGACCCGCAGCCCGGCGGTGTGCGCGAAGTACGCCTCGTTCGACTCGCTGTGGTGCTCCACCGCGCCGATGCCGCCGCCGACCGGGATGCGCACCACCACCGGCAGGGCGGTACGGCCGCCGGTGCGGGCCCGCATCTTGGCGAGCTGGGAGACGATCTGGTTGAACGCGGGGTAGACGAAGCCGTCGAACTGGATCTCGCAGACCGGGCGGTACCCGCGCAGCGCCAGCCCGATGGCGGTGCCGATGATCCCGGACTCGGCGAGGGTGGTGTCCACCACCCGGGCCTCGCCGAAGTCCTTCTGCAGACCGTCGGTGACCCGGAAGACGCCGCCGAGCCGGCCGACGTCCTCGCCCATCAGGAGGACCTTGTCGTCGTCCTCCATGGCGCGGCGCAGGCCGCTGTTCAGTGCCTGACAGAGAGTGAGCATGAACGAGTTCTCCGATCGGGGCGGACGTCAGTCGAGGAAGGAGCCGCGGTAGGCGACGAACGCGTCGCGCTCCTCCCGCAGAAGCTGGGGCACGTCGGACAGCACCGTGGCGAAGGCGTCCGCGAGGTCCGGGGCCGTCAGGGCCAGGCACTCCCGGCGGGTCCGGTCGGCGAGTTCGTCCGCCTCGGCCTGGATCTGGCCGAGGAACGTCTCGTCGCTCCAGCCCTCGGCGCGCATCAGCGCCTCGACCCGGGCCAGCGGGTCCCGCGCCCGCCAGGCTTCCAACTCGTCGTCGGTGCGGTACCGGGTCGGGTCGTCGGACGTGCTGTGCCCGCCCATCCGGTACGTGGTGGCCTCGACGATCGCGGGGCCGCTGCCTGCGCGGGCGTGCTCGGTCACCGCCGACGTCACCGCGTACACCGCCAGCACGTCGTTGCCGTCGACCCACTCGCTGCGCAGGCCGAACCCGGCGCCGCGCCGGTGGATCGGGGTACGCGTCTGCGACGCGGTCGGCGTGGAGATGGCCCACTGGTTGTTCTGGCAGAAGAACACCATCGGGGCGGCGTTCACGGCGGCGATGTTCATTGCCTCGCTCGCGTCGCCCTCACTGGCCGCGCCGTCACCGAAGTACGTCACGACCACCGTGTCGCTGCCGTCGCGCTGCACGCCGAGCGCGTACCCGGTGGCGTGCAGCAGCTGCGCGGCCAGCACCAGCGTGTAGATGTGGAACGAGTACGGCTCCGGGTCCCAGCCGCTGTGCGCGACGCCGCGCCACTGCCGGAGCAGGTCGGCCGGGCCGATGCCGCGCCACAGCGCCGCCGCGTGCTCGCGGTAGCTCGGGAAGACGTAGTCGTCGGCGCGTACCGCCGCGACGGAGCCGACCTGTGCGGCCTCCTGGCCACGGCACTGCAGCCACAGGCCCAGCTCGCCCTGTCGCTGCAACGCGAACGCCTCGTCGTCGAGGCGGCGGGCCAGCCGCATCCCCCGGTACAGGTCGCGGGTGAGGCGGCCGAGGGCGTCTCGGTCGACGTCCACGTCCGGGTGCAGGCGTCCGTCCGGCGTGACGAGCTGGGTCCAGCCCTCGGCGGCGCGCGGAAGGTCGGTGGTGCCGGTGAAGGGGTTGGTGACCGGTGGGTCGGCGAGATCTACGGTAGTCATTCGTCACCTTCTGGGTGCGTCGGTCTCCGCGTCACCGGGGTCGCCGGCCGTCTCGCGGATCTCGGATATGGGACCGCCCGCCGGGGTGGACCCGGCGGGCGGTGATGGGCGTACGTCTAGACCGTGTGCCGGTCGGCGAGTGTCAGCGCCTCGTCGAGGACCGCCAGTCCCGCCTTGGCCTCCGTCTCCGACACGGTGCAGGGCGGCACCACGTGGATCCGGTTGAAGTTGGCGAACACGACCAGGCCGCCCCGCTTGCACTCGGCCAGCACGTCGTTCATCTCCGGCGACGAGGCCCCGTACGGCGCCAGCGGCTCCCGGGTCTCGCGGTCGCGGACCAGTTCCAGCGCCCAGAAGACGCCGAGCCCGCGTACGTCCCCGACGCTCGGGTGCCGCTCGGCGATCTCGCGCAGCCCCGGGCCGAGCACGTCCGCGCCGATCCGGGCGGCGTTCTCGACGATGCCCTCGTCCCGCATCGCGTTGATGGTCGCGACGGCGGCGGCGGTGGCCAGCGGGTGGCCGGAGTAGGTCAGCCCGCCGGGGTAGGGGCGGGTGGCGAACGTGTCGGCGACGTGGTCGGCGATCACCACACCGCCGAGCGGCACGTAACCGGAGTTCACGCCCTTGGCGAAGGTGATCAGGTCGGGCGTCACGCCGTAGTGGTCGATGGCGAACCAGGCGCCGGTACGCCCGAACCCCGCCATCACCTCGTCGGCGATGTAGAGGATGCCGTGCCTGTTGCACAGCTCGCGTACGCCGGCGAGGAAGCCCGGCGGCGGCGGCATGATGCCGGCGGTGCCCGGCACGGTCTCCAGCACGATCGCGGCGATGGTGGACGGGCCCTCCATCTCCACGACCCGTTCGAGGTGGCGCAGCGCGAGCCGGCTCTCCTCCTCCTCGGTCGTGGCGCCGAACTCCGACCGGTACAGGAACGGGCCGAAGAAGTGCACGACCCCGGCGGTGCCGTTGTCGCTGGGCCAGCGACGCGGGTCGCCGGTCAGGTTCACCGCGGTCTGGGTGCCGCCGTGGTAGCTGCGGTACTGGGACAGCACCTTCGGCCGGCCGGTGTGCAGCCGGGCCATCCGGACGGCATGCTCGATCGCGTCCGCGCCGCCGTTTGTGAAGAACACCTTCTCCAGGCCCGCCGGGGTCCGCTCGGCGATCAGCCGGGCCGCCTCGCTGCGGGCGTCGTTGGCGTACGACGGCGCGATGGTGCACAGCTTGGCGGCCTGCTCCTGGATCGCCGCCACGACCGCCGGGTGCTGGTGGCCGATGTTGGTGTTGACGAGCTGGGAGGAGAAGTCCAGGTAGCGGTTCCCGTCGCCGTCCCAGAAGTACGAGCCCTCGGCGCGCTCGACGACCATCGGGTCGAGCAGGGCCTGGGCCGACCAGGAGTGGAAGACGTGGGCGCGGTCGAGTTCGTAGGTGCGGCGTGCGCTGGTGCTCATTGTCGCGTCTCTCCCGCTGCTCAGACGTTCTCGGGGAAGCCGAGGTTGATTCCGCCGTGGCTGGGGTCGAGCCAGCGGGAGGTGACGACCTTGCCGCGGGTGAAGAAGTGCACGCCCTCGGCGCCGTGGGCGTGGGAGTCGCCGAAGAGGCTGTCCTTCCAGCCGCCGAACGAGTAGTAGGCCATCGGCACCGGGATCGGCACGTTGACGCCGACCATGCCGACCTCGACCTCGTTCTGGTACCGGCGGGCCGCGCCGCCGTCGTTGGTGAAGATGGCGGTCCCGTTGCCGTAGGGGTTGGAGTTCACCAGCTTGAGCGCCTCGTCGTAGCTGCCGACCCGCACCACGGACAGCACCGGCCCGAAGATCTCGTCGGTGTACACGCTCATCTCCGGCGAGACCCGGTCCAGCAGGCTCGGCCCGAGCCAGAACCCGGACTCGTCGCCGTCGACCTGCACCTTCCGCCCGTCCACCACCAGTTCGGCGCCGGCCTCGACGCCCGCGTCCAGGTACGACGCGACCCGGTCGCGGTGCTCCCGGGTGACCAGCGGCCCCATGTCGCAGGAGCGGCGGCCGTCACCGATCTTCAGGCCGGCGATGCGCTCGCGGATGCGCGCCACCAGGTCGTCGGCGACGGGCTCGACGACCACCAGGGCGGAGATCGCCATGCACCGCTCGCCGGCCGAGCCGAACCCGGCGTTGACCGCCGCGTCGGCGGCCAGGTCGAGGTCGGCGTCCGGCAGCACCACCATGTGGTTCTTCGCGCCGCCGAGGGCCTGTACGCGCTTGCCGTTGCGGGTGCCGGTCTCGTACACGTACCGGGCGATCGGGGTGGAGCCGACGAACGACACGGCCTTGACCTCGGGGTGCTCCAGCAGCCGGTCGACAGCGACCTTGTCGCCGTGCACCACGTTGAACACGCCGGCGGGCAGGCCGGCCTGCTCCCAGAGCCGGGCGACGAGCAGCGACGCGGACGGGTCCTTCTCGCTGGGCTTGAGCACGACGGCGTTGCCGGCCGCGATGGCGATCGGCACGAACCACATCGGGACCATCACCGGGAAGTTGAACGGGGAGATGACGGCGCAGACGCCGACCGGCTGCCGGATGGAGTAGACGTCCACGTTCGTGGACACGCCCTCGGAGTAGCCGCCCTTGAGCAGGTGCGGGATGCCGCAGGCGAACTCCACGACCTCCAGGCCGCGGGTGACCTCGCCCAGGGCGTCCGAGACGACCTTGCCGTGCTCGGCCGTGATCAGCTCGGCCAGTTCCTGCTTGTGCTGGTTCACCAGCTCCCGGAACGCGAACAGCACCTGGGTGCGCTTGGTCAGCGACGAGTTCCGCCAGGAGGCGAACGCGGCGGCGGCGGAGGCGACCGCCTGGTCCACCTCGTCGGCGGAGGCCAGCGGCACCTCCGTCCGGACCGCGCCCAGCGCCGGATCGTAGACTGGGGCCGTACGCTCGGTGACGCCGGCGAACGCCTTGCCGTCGATCCAGTGGGTCACCCGCTCCAGCGGGACGGGAGCGGGCACGGTGCCGGGTGCTGTCTGGGTCATGCCCGGATCATCTGCGCTTCCCCAGGCCCGGGCAATGGGCACTGTGTCGTTCCAGCCCGGGAGAAGCACACATACTGTGCGCCGGAGCGAGGAGGGAGACGGTCTGATGCCGATGACGGTTCGCGACGTGCTCGAACTGCCGGCGTTGCAGCAGGCCGGGCCGCGTGTCATGGCCGGGCGGGACCGCCTGGACGCTCCGGTGCGCTGGGTGCACGTGGCCGAGATCCCGGAGATCGCCGACCTGCTCCGCGGCGGGGAGCTGGTGCTGACCACCGGTATCGGCCTGCCGCCGGACGACGACGGGCTGCGCCGGTGGATCGACGGCCTGGCGGCGGTCGGCGCGGCCGGGGTCGTGGTCGAGCTGGGCCGCCGGTTCGGCGGGACGCTGCCGGCCGCGCTCGTCGAGCAGGCCCGCAGCCGGAACCTGCCGCTCGTCGCGCTCCAGCGGGAGATGCGGTTCGTGGCGGTGACCGAGGTGGTCCACTCGGTGATCGTGGAGGAGCAGACCGCCGAGCTGCTCGCGAAGGACGAGATCCACCGGATCTTCACCGAGCTGTCGGTGGAGGGCGCGGAGCCCCGGCAGGTGCTCCGCGAGGTCACCCGTCTGTCCCGGCGTCCCGTGGTGCTGGAGAACCTCTCCCACCAGGTGCTGGCGTACGAGACCGGCCCGCTGTCGGCCGAGGAGCTGCTCGACCGCTGGGAGACCCGCTCACGCGCGGTCGAGGTCCCGTCCGGCACCGGCTACGAGCCGCGTTCGGGCTGGCTGGTGACCGGCGTGGAGGCGCGGGGCAACAGGTGGGGGCGGCTGGTGCTGCTGTGCGACCAGGAGCCGCCGGCCCGGACGAGCGTCCTGCTGGAGCGCGCCGCGTCCACCATCGCGCTGAACCAGCTCGTCGCCCGGGACGACTCGTCTGTCGAACGGCAGGCGCGCAGCAGCCTGCTGTGGAGCATCGTCAACCACTCCGCGCCGACCCGGGACGTGGCGCTGCGGGCGCGCGGGCTCGGTGTGCCGCTGGAACAGCGGCGACTGCTCGGGGTGGTGGTCCGCCGGCGCCGGCCGGGCCCGGGGCCCGGCGCCGAGATGAACGCGCGCCGCCGGGAACTGCTGGACGCGGTGGAGACGGCGGTGCGCGCCTGCGGGCTGGCGGCGCTGGCCGGGGACGTCGACGGGCTCGGTGGTGCGGAGGTCACCGTGCTCGTCGCCCTCACCGACGCCGAGTCCGACGAGGCCGCGTTGCTCGGCCTGTCCACCGCGCTCACCCGGGCGGGCCTGCGGGCCGGGTCGGACGTCGTGGTCGCCGCCGGATCAGTGGTCAGGTCGCTGGACCTGGCGCGGCGCTCGCTGATCGAGGCGGCCCAGGTGGCCGACGCCACGGCGCACACCGCCGAGCCCCGGCCCTTCTACCGGCTCCTCGACGTCCGCCTCCGGGGCCTGCTGTACCTGCTGCGCGACGACGTGCGTCTGCAGACGTTCGTCGAGCGCGAACTGGGCCCGCTGCTCTCCTACGACGAGCGGCACGGCACGAACCACGTGGCGCTGCTGGAGGCGTACCTGGTCGAGGGGCGCAACAAGCGGCGTGCGGCGGAGGAGATGTCGCTGTCCCGGTCCGCGCTGTACCAGCGGTTGCAGTTGATCGAGCGGGTGCTCGGCGTCGACCTGGATTCGAGCGAGCGGCGCCTGTCGCTGCACGTGGCGCTCACCGCCCGCGACGTCATGCGCGGCGGCGGCATCTCCGGTGCCGCGGGCTGACTGTCACCTGCCGCGACGGGCCCGGGGGCGCCGCACACCGTCGCGGGTGGGCGAGGTGTGCACGCTGACGCTGACGACCGGGATCGCCCTCGCGACGCTCTTGCGTACCGTCTCCAGCGACGCCGTGGCGGGGGAGCACTCCACGATCATCACCGCCGACCGGTCCGGGCACTGCACGTACTGGACGTGCGTCACCGCGACCCGGCGTGAGTGCAGGACGGACAGCACCTTGAGCAGGCCGGTGGTGGAGTGCCCGGGGCCGAGGTGCACCACCATCGTGCACGCGCCGGCGGGGGAGTCGTCGTGCGGCCGGACGGCCGGGCCGGGAAGCCGGCGATCGACGGTGACGGGGGGAAACGGGAACGTGGTCACGGGAGCCTCACAGTGTCGAGCCGACAGGGTGGCTTGGCCGGCGACGCACGCGAAGGCGTACGCCGCCTAGGTAATCGGCCCGATCGCGATGTGCATGCCCACGGCGGGGAGTGTGGCACGTCTCCGGGCCGCCGGGGAGGCTCCGGCGGCAAGCCGTCCGGCACGTGAGACAGCGCTCTGACCTGCGGATCGACGATCGTGGTGGGGCTTCGCGCCGGGCGCCTGCGAGTTACCAGCCGGTACGCATGCACTTAAGGATCGTTCAGGATCTCGCTCTACACTCGGGCTTGGGACGACGACTTGAGAAGGAGCTCCGCGCATGGACGCTGACGAGATCGCCGCCGGTCGGGCCCGCTGGCAGGCCCGCTACGACGCCGCCCGCAAGCGCGACGCGGACTTCACCACGCTGTCCGGCATGAGCGTCGAACCGGTGTACGGCCCGCCGGAGGGCGCGGCGTACCCGGGCTTCGACCGGATCGGCTGGCCGGGCGAGTTCCCGTACACCAGGGGTCTGTACCCGACCGGCTACCGCGGGCGGACCTGGACCATCCGGCAGTTCGCCGGTTTCGGCAACGCCCGGCAGACCAACGAGCGGTACAAGATGATCCTCGGCGCCGGTGGCGGCGGGCTCTCCGTCGCCTTCGACATGCCGACGCTGATGGGACGCGACTCCGACGACCCGCAGTCGCTCGGCGAGGTCGGCCACTGCGGTGTCGCCGTCGACTCGGCCGCCGACATGGAGGTGCTGTTCGACGGCATCGACCTGGCCGGCGTGACCACCTCGATGACCATCTCCGGTCCGGCCGTGCCGGTCTTCTGCATGTACCTGGTCGCCGCCGAACGGCAGGGCGCCAATCTGTCCACACTGGACGGAACGCTCCAGACGGACATCTTCAAGGAGTACATCGCGCAGAAGGAGTGGCTGTTCGACCCCGAGCCGCACCTGCGCCTCATCGGCGACCTGATGGAGTACTGCGCCCGGGAGATCCCCCGGTACAAGCCGCTGTCCGTCTCCGGCTACCACATCCGCGAGGCCGGCTCGACCGCCGCGCAGGAGCTGGCGTACACGCTGGCCGACGGGTTCGGGTACGTCGAGCTGGGTCTGTCGCGCGGGCTCGACGTGAACACGTTCGCCCCCGGCCTGAGCTTCTTCTTCGACTCCCACGTGGACTTCTTCGAGGAGATCGCCAAGTTCCGCGCCGCCCGCCGGATCTGGGCCCGCTGGCTGCGCGACGTGTACGGCGCCACCAGCGAGAAGGCGCAGTGGCTGCGGTTCCACACGCAGACCGCCGGAGTGTCGCTCACCGCGCAGCAGCCGGTCAACAACGTGGTACGGACCGCCGTGGAGGCCCTGGCCGCGGTGCTCGGCGGCACCAACTCGCTGCACACCAACGCCCTCGACGAGACGCTCGCCCTGCCCACCGACGAGTCGGCCGAGATCGCCCTGCGTACCCAGCAGGTGCTGATGGAGGAGACCGGGGTGACCAATGTGGCCGACCCGCTCGGCGGCGCCTGGTACGTCGAGGCGCTCACCGACCGGATCGAGGCCGAGGCGGAGGAGATCTTCGCCCGGATCAAGCAGCTCGGCGGCGAGGGCCCGCACGCCATCGGCCCGATGACCTCCGGCATCCTGCGCGGCATCGAGGACGGCTGGTTCACCGGGCACATCGCCGAGTCGGCGTTCGCCTACCAGCAGGCGCTGGAGAAGGGCGACAAGAAGATCGTCGGCGTCAACTGCCACACCGGCACCGTCGCCAAGGACCTGGAGATCCTGCGCATCTCGCACGAGGTGGAGCTGGAGCAGCGCCGGGTGCTGGCCGAGCGCAAGTCGGCCCGCGACGACGCCGCGGTCACCGCCGCCGTGGCGCGGATGGTCGAGGTGGCCCGCAGCGGCGAGAACATGATCCCCGCCATGCTCGACGCGGTCCGCGCCGAGGCCACCCTCGGCGAGATCTGCGACGCCCTCCGCACCGAGTGGGGCGTCTACCGCGAGCCCGCCCGCTTCTGACCGCCGCTTTGTAAGGAAGGGCCCCTTGTTAACAGCTGCTGTTAACAAGGGGCCCTTCCTCTACCGCAGGCGTTAACAAGGGGCCCTTCCTTACGGGCGGGCTGAGCTGGGGGAGAGTGGTGACTGTCGCCGTCGCGGCTGGTCGGAGATCCGTCGCGTACGTGCGAGACTAGACAACCATGAGCGACCCACGGATCACCTCGTCGATCTTCACCCGCGGCGCGGTCGACCTCAGCGCGCTGCGCACCCCCGCACCTGCCGACACCTCCACCGCCACACCGTCTCCGGGCGGCACGCCCGCCGGGCTGCCGGGCAGCCCCGCCGGCTCCGCCGCCGTGATCGACGTGACCGAGGCGAACATCCAGTCCGAGGTGCTCGAACGCTCGCTCACCACACCGGTAGTGGTCTTCTTCGGCGCCGCCGGTTACCCGGAGAGCGACCAGTTCGCCCCGGTGCTGGAGAAGCTGGCCGCCGAGGGCGGCGGAGCGTGGCTGCTGGCCCGGGTCGACGTGCAGCAGCAGCCGCGGCTCGCGCAGATGTTCCAGCTCCAGGCGCTGCCCACCACGTACGCCATCGTCGGTGGCCGCCCTATCGACGCCTTCCCCGGCCCGGTGCCCGAGTCGCAGTTGCGACAGTGGCTTCAGGCCGTGCTCAAGGCCGGTGGCGTCACCGTCGCCGAACCGGAGGACCCGCGCCTCGACGCCGCCGACGACGCGCTGATGAGCGGTGACCTCGACGCGGCCGAGGCGGCGTACCGAAAGATCCTCGCCGAGTCCCCGGCCGACGCGGCGGCGGAGGCGGGCCTGGCGCAGGTCGGGCTGGCCCGCCGGGTCGCCGGCGCCGACCCGCAGGGCGCGCTGGACGCCGCGGCCGCCGCCCCCGACGACGTGGACGCCCAACTGCTGGCCGCCGACATCGAGGTGCTCAGCGGCCTCGCCGACCAGGCGTACCAGCGGCTCGTCGGCCTGGTCCGGCGCACCGCCGGGGACGACCGGGACCGGGTACGCCAGCACCTGCTCGGCCTGTTCACCATCGCCGGCCCGGACGACCCCGCCGTGGCCTCCGCCCGACGCGCCCTGGCCAGCGCGCTGTTCTGAGTCAACCCGCGCGGGCCGGCGCACCGCCGGCCCGCCCGACCACCGAGGACGGGAGCCCATGATGCGCCGGATCGCCGTCCTCGACGCGCCGACGAACCTCGGGCTGCGCCCACCCACCGCCAGCTCCGTGCCCGGATGCGCCAAGGCGCCGGGCGCGCTGCGCGACCACGGCCTGCTCGCCCGGCTGCGGGCCCGAGACGCCGGCTGCCTTACCCCGCCCCGGTACGACCCGGGGGACTGGCGACCCGGCGACGGCGTCTGCCACGCGCCGGAGATCTCCGCGTACTCGCTGGCGCTCGCCGACCGGATCGGCGCGATCATCGACCGGGGCGAGTTCCCGCTGGTGCTCGGCGGCGACTGCTCGGTGCTGCTCGGCTCCGGGCTGGCCATGCACCGCCTCGGCGAGGCGGTCGGCGGGCGGATCGGCCTGGTCTTCGTCGACGGCCACTCCGACTTCCGGCACCCCGGCAACGCCTCCTACGTCGGCGCGGCCGCCGGGGAGGACCTGGCGCTGGTCACCGGGCGGGGGCAGCCCGACCTGGCGGCCATCGAGGGGAGGCGGCCCTACTTCCGGGACATCGACGTGGTGGTGCTCGGCATCCGCGCGCAGGACGAGTACCGCCTCGACCTGCAGGCCGCCGGCATCACCACCCGGCCGGTGCCGGCGCTGCGCGCCGAGGGCGCGGCCCGGACCGCCCAGTGGGCGCACGAGCAGCTCGTCGACTGCGCCGGCTACTGGGTGCACATCGACGTCGACGTGCTCGACCCGGCGGTGATGCCCGCCGTGGACGCGCCCGACCCCGGTGGCATCGCCTTCGCCGAGCTGGAGATCCTGCTGGCCGGGCTGGTCGACACCCCGCACTGCCTCGGCGTCGAGCTGACCGTCTTCGACCCCGACTACGACCCGGACGGGGCGTACGCGGCCGAGATCGTGAACACGGTGGTGGCCGGGCTCGCCCCGGTCGTAGCGCCGGGCGCCGTGCCGCCCCGTCTGCTGCCGCCCGGCCCGCCGCCCCAGCGCGCACGGTACGCGGAGGCAACCCGGGCGGGCAGCTTCCTATCGCCGAACGGCGACGCCGCAGAGCGGGACGCGGATCCGGCGGCCGGGACCGCCGGGCTCGGCTCCGGCCTGGCGGCGGACGAGCCGGATCTCGCCTCAGCGCCGACGTCCGGAGGGCTCGCCTCGGCGTCGTTGGAGACGCCGGTGCCGGCCGTCGCCGTTGAGCCGATCGGGCCAGCCGCCGCGGTCTCCTCCGGGCTGCTGCGTCGGGTGCCCCAGACCGACGAGGACGCACCGAAGGACACCCCGCCGTCGTCCGCGGGCATCGACTGATCGCGCGGCAGTTCAGCCCGGCCGTCGGAACACGAACGCCGCCGCCTTCCGCTGCACGGCGGTCACCTCGGCGACGCTCAGATGGAGCAGCCTCGCCGCCGACGCCATCTCCTCCGGAAGCGTAGCCCCGCTCTCCAACGGGACGTCCGTGTTGAAGCAGACCGGCACACCCGCGTCGAGGAAGGTCCGCACCGGGTGGGCGTGGGCCGCGTCGACCGCGCCCAGGGCCAGATTCGATGAGATCGACACCTCGACGAGCACACCGTCGTTTCCCAACCGCTTGAGCAGCGACGGGCTGCGGGCGGCGGCGACCGCGTGGCCCAAACGCTGCGCGCCGAGTTCGTCCAGGGCACGCCATACGCCATCCAGGTGCCCGAACTCCCCGGCGTGCACCGTGACGCCGAGCCCCGACTCGCGGGCGGCGCGGAACAGGCCCCGGAACGGAGCCGTGTCGTCGTACCTGCTCTCGTCGCCGGCGAGGTCGATGCCCACGAAGGTGGCCGGAAGGTCGGCCAGCGCGCCCGTGCAGGCGCGAACGAACTCCTCGTCGCTGTCCCGGTTGATCAGGAGAATCCCCCGGACCGACGGGCGCTCCAGCGACTCCATTGTGGTGTGCGCGACGCGGAGGAACGCGGCCAGTGGCATGCCGTCCCACACGAACCGCCGCGGCGAGAGCCGGAGTTCGACGTGATCCACCCCTTCCCGGCGCTGCTCCTCGTGCATCTGCCGGATGAACGATCGCAAGTCGTCCGCCGACACCGGGAGCCGTCCGCGATTGCCGACGTCGTGCGCGGCGAAGAAGGCCGCCGGATCCCGGCGATGCTCGGCGGGAGTCAGGCCCACCTGTAGACGTTTGCGCTGCTGGGGTTCGAGGTGCAGATGGAGGTGGGGCAGCACGGTCAGTACCTCCTCGTAGCCAGCACCTTTACCCAGCTCTGCGCGGATCGGCCCGAGTTGCTCTCCTCCTCGGTCCAGGCCCGGGTCACCTCGAAGCCGGCCTCCTCTACCAGAGCGCGCAGCTCGGGCAGCTCGTACAGGAAAAAGTGCCGGACCTCGCCCGATTCGCCCAGCTGCTCGCTGACGAGCCCTCGGCCCTCCTTGACCGAGATCTGCATGATGCCCCCGGGTCTCAGCACCCGGTGCAGCTCGTCGAGCGACCGTCGTACGTCCGCACCGCCGAGATGCAGCAGGACCGCCGAACACCAGATCGCGCCGACGGAGCAGTCGGCCAGTGGGATGTCCCTGATGTCGGCCACCAGCCGTGAGAACGGGGCGCTCCACTTGACCTGGGTGAGCAGGGAGGCAGAGGCGTCCATGGCGACGACGGGACGGCCCCTGGCCGCCATGTAGTGTGCGTCCCGACCCGCGCCCGCCCCGGCGTCCAGTACCGGACCGGTGGTCGCATCGAGCAGGTGGTCGATCTGGTGGGGAAGCGCGGAGTCGTCCGCGAACTGTTCGGTGTCCGCCGCGTAGCGCGCGGCGTTGTTCTCGTAGGTGGCCAGCGTCTCGTCCAGGACCTCGGCACCAATCGTCTCGTTCATCCGCGCCTCGTCCCGTCGGAGTTCCCTAATGGTGATGTGGCAGTTCTCAATATAGGGAAAAGCGGCCCAGTCCCAGGTGTCCGGCAGGCCCACGATTTCGGCCCAGACACGTCGCGCGTACTGCGAAACCGCAGGAGGTTCGAGGGTCAGATAGTGGAAGGACGGTGCCCACGAGCAGTAGTAGTAGTTCCTGCGGGCGTCGGCCGCCTTGATCAATGGGCCGAGGCCGTCGACGGGGTGGGCGCCGGGCGGAACCAGCGCGCGGGCATCCGCCTCCGGCGGGAGCGGAAACAAATGGATGTGACAGTGGGTGATGCAGCCGCCGCCGCGGTGACCGGCCTCCTTGCCCGACGAGCCGTGTTCGACCAGAGTCACCCGGCAGGCGAAGACGCGCTCGATCTGGGCGGCGACGGCGCGGGCCAGGACGTGCAGCCGGGACCGTTCCCCGGCGGGGAGGTCGCCGCTGCTCGGCGCGTGACGGTGCGGTACGACCAGGGCGTAGCCCGGAGTCAGGGAGCCGAGTCCGGCCATGACGTCGAGGCCCGACCACCGCATGACGAGCCGGGGCGGCGAGGGATCGTCGAGGCCGGACGCGCCAACGGTGTTGCGCCTGACCTCCCGGCACATCTCGCAGCTGTCGGCCGGTCCGCCCGTCACTGCCCTTGCCCTCCGCGCCGCCGGCGTGCCCCCCAGATCAGTTGGAAGATCAGCAGCAGCGCGGGGAGGATGAGACCGACCAGAAACTCGGTGCGATCGACGGCTCTGGTCAGGTAGAGGACCACCGCGCCGATCGAATAGACGACCCCGATCGACCACAGTGCGAGCGTCACCTTGCGTCGGCGTACCCAGTTCAGCAGGAAGTTGCGCATCAACAGGGCGCTGGTCAGCCTCCTCGCGCTCACCTGTGTCTGTACCAGGGCGCAACCCGGGTAGAGGAGCTGAGCCTCGCCGGTCCGTCCGGGGAACACCGCCTCCCGCATCTTCGACAGGGCCGAGACGAAGGGCCAGATCGCCCAGATGGACTCCCGTAACGGGCTGCGTGGCAGTTCCCAGGCGCCGGTCGGACCCTGATCCCGCATGATCGCGGAAGCCGCCGTGAACAGTTTGGGTTGCAGCGGGTCGACGCCGGCCGCCAGGAGAGCGGTGACGGCGATCGGGCCGGCGAAGTGCGGCAGGACATTCTGGAACACCGTCTGGCGGTCCCCGTCCGGGTACGGGACGTCGAACTCCTCCACCGTCGACGACCGCTCGACGTGCTCGCCCGCCTCCAGCCGTTCGAGGATCCAGTCGGTCGTCTTGCTGATCGTGTTGACGCTCAGCGCGCCCTCGAGTTGGGAGAGGGCGAGCAGTGCGAAGCTGGTGTGCAGGAGGGTGGGCGGAGCGCCGGGCAACGGGCCCCAGGCCGGCGCGTCGGGGCTCTGCGCCCCGATCAGCCACTTCTTGGCGTTGTCGATGACGTGCGGCGGGCCGCCGCACTCCTGGAGCGCCAGCATGCACAGCGCGGTGTGGAAGACTCGTGAGGGTTGACCGGCGTATGAGGCCCAACCGAAGTCGGTGTTCTGGTTCTCTTCCAGGAAGCGCACGCCACCCCGCAATGCGTCGGACGCGGCGAGCCGACCCGTGCCGGGAGGGCTCAGCGCGCGTACCACCCACGCGGTGGCCTCGATGATCGGGAAGCCGTTGGTGGTTCTCACGGCCCAGCCACCCGCTCCGCCGTCCGGATCGACGATCTGCTGGTCGACCAGGTATTTGATGATCTCGTCAGCCCGTTCGAACTCCTGACCCGCGATGCGGAAGGTGAACAGCCCGACGGCGGAGGCGGTGATTCCCGGATTGGGATCGTCCAGGAAGTGATACCAACCAGCCGTGCCCTCGGGCGACCGGAAGTTGACCCGAAGGCAGGACAAGGCGCGGTCGATGGATTCGGACAGGGATTTTCCCGAGAGCGCTGCTACTGGGTGTGCCAATTCATCTCCACAGCGATGATGGGCGGATCGCCGCCTGTGGGCGCGTGTCGGCACCGTACAGCGCTGTCTTGATGTTCACCACCCGTCATGACGGGAGTCGATGGCCGTCGGTTGCGGTAATGACCCGATCGACGACTGTCCGAGAAAAAGCGCAAGGGATTTGCGAGGGTGTGTCGGAGTTTCGTCGCCGCGTCGGCCGCCGCTTCCCCACCGCAAGTGAATGCCGGACATCCGACAGTGCTGCGCCCGGTGCGCGTACGGCGGGGCAGGCGGGCTAGCGGGCGAGGCCCCGCAGGAACTTCTCGGCGATCGGCGCCGCCACCTTCGAGCCCGCCCCGCCCTGCTCGACGAAGACGGCGAAGGCCACGTCACCCTGCCACCCGACGAACCAGGCGTGCGTGTTCGCCGGGTTGTTGTCGTACTCCGCGGTGCCGGTCTTGCCGTGCACCGGCTCGCCGGGCACATCCGCCAGCGCGCTGCCACTGCCCGCGGTGACCACCCCGCGCATCAGCGACTTCAGCGCCGCCACCGACTCCGGCTTGAGCGCCTCGCCGGCCGGCGCGGGCTTGGCCGGCGCCGGGTCGAGCAGCAGCTTGGGCTGCTCGAACTTGCCCCGGGCCACGGCCGCGGTGGCGCTCGCCATGGCCAGCGGGCTCACCAGCGTGGTGCCCTGGCCGATCGCGGCGGCGGCCTGCTCGGTGGCCGGGCCGTTGGCGGAGACCTTGCCGGTGAACGCGTCCGCGCCGAGGTCCCACGCGGCCTCCAGGCCGAGCGTACGACCGGCCTGCGCCAGCCCGTCTGGGCCGAGCTTCGGCGCCAGCGCCACGAACGCGGTGTTGCAGGACTTGGCGAAGTCGGTGGCGAACGGCACCGCGCCCAGCTCGAAGTTGTCCGAGTTCTTGAAGCTGCGGCCCTCGACCGTCGCCGTCTTCGGGCAGTTCACAGTGGTCTGCGGGGTCACCGCGCCCCGGTCGAGCAGGCCGAGCGCGCTGACCATCTTGAACGTCGAGCCGGGCGGCACCTGGGCGGTGAACGCGAGGTTCTCGCCGGCCGCCCCGGGACCGTTCGCGGCGGCCAGCACCGTGCCGTCGCTGATCCGCAGCGCCACCAGCGCGGAGCGGCGGGTCTGCCCGCGCAACGCGGCGTCGGCAGCGTTCTGGGTCGCCACGTCGATGGTGGTCTTCACCGGCTGACCGGGCTTCGGGTCGGCGCGGTACAGCTCCGTGCCGGTCGGCTCGACCTTGCCGTCCGGGGTGGTCCGCTCGGTGATCACGGTGACGCCGGTGACGCCGCGCAGCCGCTCGTCGTACCGGCCCTGGAGGCCGCCGTGGCCGACCAGGTCGCCGCGCGCGTACCGCTCGGGGTGGGCCTGCAGGTCGTCGGCGGTGGCCTGGTCGACCGAGCCGAGCAGCGCCCGGGCGAACTCGCGCGTCGGGGCCAGCATGAGCTGGTCGGTGGCGAACCGGGTGCCGGGCAGCTCGTAGATGCGTGGCTTGATCTGCCGGTATGCGTCCTCACGCAGCGTCACCACCTCGACGAGCCCGTCCGGCTTCGCCTCCTTGAGCCGCTTGGGCAGGTCGCCCAGGTCGACCGGCGGGCTGAGCGCGGGCCGGATCGCCTTGAACGCGGCGTCCAGCTTCTTGACCAGGCCGGGCACGTCGGTGACCTCGCCGGGAACGACCTGCACCCGGACCACCGGGCGCGGCGCGACGATCGGCTGGCCGGCGGCGTCCAGCACGCCGGCGCGCTGCGCCGGCTCCCGCCGCAGCGCGATCCGGTCGCCGCTCTCCAGCTTCTCGTGCACCACAGCCGGTTCCCAGATCACCTGCCACTGGTCGTCGCCGCCGCGCTTGAGGCGTACCGGGTTCTCGTAGGCCCAGCGGGCGCCGCCGGGCAGCGCCCAGCTCACCTTGACCCGGGCGGTGGCTACGTCGCCCTTGGTGGTGATCTCGCCGGTGCGCGTCAGCTCCGGCGGGTTGGCGGCCAGCTCACCGGCGAGCGCCTGGAGCTGCTTGGTCACCTCGCCGGCCGCCACCCGCCCGCCGGCCGGCTGGATGAAGCCGACCGCCTGCAGGTCGCCGGAGCGCCAGCCGCCGAGGAACGCCTCGACGGCCGCCTCCGGGCCGTCGTCGCCGGAGCATCCGGTCAGCGCGCCCGCTGTGACCAGGGCGGCGGCCAGCCCCGCGAGGAGGCGACGACGGGTGTGACGGCTGGGGCGGACGGGGTACGACACGGGCATGAAGCGGTCCCTCCGGTGCTCAACTGCCCTGCACGCTAGTACGGCCCGGCGCTCGCCACCGCCCCGCCACGGCCTCCGGCAGCGCGGAAAGCCCCGTGTGGCAGTGTGATGAACATCGCCAGTCGGGGTACTCCGCGGGCGGCCGACCACGAACCCGCAACGGGTGAAAGGACAGAGTCCCGATCCGGACGTCCGGCCGGTGGTCCGCCGCGGGAGGTACCACGCGGTAGGGCCTAGGCTGGGCGGCAGAGTGACCCACAGTGCGGTGGGTCGAGGGGAGTGGCACCGATGGACCGGCGTCCGGCGATCAAACCGGGACCCGACCTCCGGCAGGCTGACACCGGCCGGGACGACGACAGCTTCGATTCGGCGACCGACGGGGACGGTTTCAGCCGTCTCGACACAGGAGTGACCGGGATGACCGGTTCCAGCATCGACACCCTCTACGACCTGGGCCTGCCTACGCAGGCACTGGCCGACGAGTCGGAGGACGCCGAGCTGGACGAGCCCGTTCCCAACGCGGAGCGGCTGGTCGCCCAGGCGGTCGCGCTGGCCGGCGACGACCACGACGCGGCCACACTCGTGGACCGCTTCTGGCGGTTCGCGCCGGACGAGGAGCTGATCGGCTTCACCGCCGAGGAGATGCTGGAGGCGGCCCGGGCCCACCGGGACCTGGCCCAGCAGCGGGTTCCGGGCGAGCTGAAGCTGCGCATCCACGAGCCGGACGCCGAGCAGCACCACACGGTCGTCGAGATCGTCACCGACGACATGCCGTTCCTGGTCGACTCGGTGACCGCCCTGCTCAACTCCCGTCACCTCGACGTGCACCTGCTGGTGCACCCGCTGGTCGTGGTGCGGCGCGAGCCGCTGGGCCGGCTCACCGAGGTCTCGGCGGACGTGGAGCCGGACGACGCCATCGCCGGTGACCTGGTCGAGAGCTGGATGCGGATCGAGATCGACCCGGTCCGCGACCCGGCCGAGCGGGAGGCGCTGCGCCGCGAGTTGCAGCGGGTGCTCACCGACGTGCGCGAGGCGGTCGAGGACTGGCCGAAGATGCGGCAGCGGGCCCTCGCGCTCGCCGACGAGCTGGCCGCCGCCCGGACGTCGGACAACCGCCCGCCGGTGCCGGAAAAGGACATCACCGACTCGGTGGAGCTGTTGCGCTGGCTGGCGCACGACCACTTCACGTTCCTCGGCTACCGCGAGTATCGCCTGGTCGACGCCGACGGCGCGCGCGGCAGCGGGCAGGCCCTGGAGGCGGTGCTCGGCACCGGCCTGGGCATCCTGCGCTCCGACTCGCCGGAGGCCCGGTCGCTGAACTCGATGACGCCCGAGGCGCACGAGAAGGTGCTGGAGAAGCGCCTGCTCATCATCACCAAGGCCAACTCGCGTGCCACCGTGCACCGCTCGGCGTACCTCGACTACATCGGCTTCAAGATCTTCAACGAGGCCGGCGAGGTGGTCGGGGAGCGGCGCTTCCTGGGCCTGTTCTCCACCGCCGCGTACCGGACCAGCGTGCAGGAGCTGCCGGTGGTCCGGCGTAAGGTCGCCGAGGTGCTCGACCGCTCGGGCCTGAGCCTGCGCAGCCACTCCGGCAAGGACCTGTTGCAGATCCTGGAGACGTACCCGCGCGACGAGCTGTTCCAGATCAAGACCGACGACCTCTACCACGCGGTGATCGGCGTGCTGCGGATGGCGGGCCGCCGGCAGCTGCGGGTGTTCCTGCGCCGCGACGCGTACGGGCGGTTCATCTCCTGCCTGATCTACCTGCCGCGGGACCGGTTCACCACGCAGAACCGGCTGCGCATGCAGGACATCCTGCTGCGCGAGCTGAACGGCGTCGGCGTCGACTACACCACCCGGGTGACCGAGTCGATGCTGGCCCGCGTGCACTTCATCGTGCGGACCGACCCGAACAACCCGCCCGGTGACATCGACGCCGACCTGCTCGCCGAGGAGCTGGCCGACGCGACCCGCCTCTGGGACGACGACTACCGGCTGGTGCTGGAGCGCAAGCTCGGCGACGAGCAGGCCAAGCACCTGTTCGCCCGGTACGCCGACGCGTTCCCGGAGGGCTACAAGGACGGGCACACGCCCTACGAGGCGATGAAGGACCTGGCGAAGCTGGAGCTGCTGGAGGAGCCCGGCCAGCTGGAGATGCACCTGTTCCGCAAGCAGGCGCCGCCGCGTCCGTACGCCGCCCGCGCCGCCGACGCCGACGAGGCGATGGACGTGCGGTTCAAGGTCTACCGGTACGGCGAGCCGATGATGCTCTCCGCCGTGCTGCCGGTGCTGCACTCGCTCGGTGTGAAGGTGGTCGACGAGCACCCGTACGAGGTGGAGCGCGTCGACGGCCGGATCTGGCTCTACGACTTCGGTCTGGAGCTGCCCGAGCGGCACCAGGACCTGGCCGAGGTACGTCCGCACGTGGAGAACGCCTTCGCCGCCGCCTGGCGGGGCGAGGCCGAGGTGGACGGCTTCAACGAGCTGGTGCTCCGGGCCGGGCTCACCTGGCGGCAGGTCGTCGTGCTGCGCGCGTACGCGAAGTACCTGCGCCAGGCCGGCACCGTGTTCTCCCAGGAGTACATGGAGCAGACGTTCATCGCGTACCCGCAGATCGCCGAACTGCTGGTGAAGCTGTTCGAGACCCGGTTCGCCCCGGGCGCCACCACGCTCGACGAGCGGCGGCAGCGCAGCGGTGAGCTGGTCGACGCGATCGGCGAGGCGCTGGACGAGGTGGCCAGCCTCGACCAGGACCGCATCCTGCGGGCCTACCTGACGCTGATCCAGGCCACGCTGCGCACCAGCTTCTACCAGAAGCCGGTGGGCGGGCGGCCCAAGCCGTACGTGGCGTTCAAGCTGGACCCGCAGGCCATCCCGGACCTGCCCGCGCCGCGACCCAAGTTCGAGATCTTCGTCTACTCGCCCCGGTTCGAGGGCGTGCACCTGCGCTACGGGCCGGTGGCCCGCGGCGGCCTGCGCTGGTCCGACCGGCGCGAGGACTTCCGGACCGAGGTGCTCGGCCTGGTCAAGGCGCAGATGGTGAAGAACGCGGTGATCGTGCCGGTCGGCGCCAAGGGCGGCTTCGTGCTCAAGCAGAAGCCGGGCGACCGGGACGAGGCGGTGATCTGCTACAAGGAGTTCATCTCCGCGCTGCTGGACGTCACCGACAACATCGTCAGCGGCGAGATCGTGCCGCCCGAGGACGTGGTCCGGCACGACGGCGACGATCCGTACATGGTGGTGGCCGCCGACAAGGGCACCGCGACGTTCTCCGACATCGCCAACGAGATCTCCGAGGCGCACAGCTTCTGGCTGGGCGACGCGTTCGCCTCCGGCGGCTCGGCCGGCTACGACCACAAGAAGATGGGCATCACCGCCCGGGGCGCCTGGGAGTCGGTCAAGCGGCACTTCCGGGAGCTGGGGCACGACACCCAGACGCAGGACTTCACTGTGGTCGGCGTCGGTGACATGTCCGGCGACGTGTTCGGCAACGGGATGCTGCTGTCGAAGCACATCCGGCTGGTGGCCGCGTTCGACCACCGGCACATCTTCCTGGACCCGGATCCGGACTCGGCCCGGTCGTGGGAGGAGCGCAAGCGGCTGTTCGACATGCCGCGCTCGTCGTGGGAGGACTACGACCGCGAGCTGATCTCCGAAGGCGGCGGCGTCCACTCGCGTACGGCGAAGTCGGTGCCGATCTCGCCGCAGGTCCGCGCGGTGCTCGGCCTCGACGAGGACGTCACGCAGCTCAGCCCGCAGGAGCTGATGAAGGCGATCCTCACCGCGCCGGTGGACCTGTTCTGGAACGGCGGCATCGGCACCTACGTCAAGGCGTCCAGCCAGACCAACGCCGAGGTCGGCGACAAGTCCAACGACGCCATCCGGGTGGACGGCAAGAGCCTGCGCTGCCGGGTGGTCGGCGAGGGCGGCAACCTGGGCTTCACCCAGCAGGGCCGGATCGAGTACGCCTCGACCGGCGGCCGCATCTACACCGACTTCATCGACAACGCGGCCGGTGTGGACTGCTCCGACCACGAGGTCAACATCAAGATCCTGCTCAACACGGCGGTGGCCGACGGGGAGCTGGACCGGCCGGAGCGTGACGAGCTGCTGGCCCGGATGACCGACGAGGTCGCCGAGCTGGTGCTGCGGGACAACTACGACCAGGCGCGGGCGCTGAACAACGCCCAGGCCCAGGCCGCCTCGCTGCTCCCGGTGCACCGGCGGATGATCAACGACCTGGAGCGGTCCGGCGCGCTGGACCGGGCCCTGGAGGCGCTGCCGTCGGACGAGGAGCTGGCGGTCCGCACCGAGAGCGGGCTGACCGCGCCGGAGTTCGCGGTGCTGCTCGCGTACGTGAAGATCGTGCTGGAGCGCGAGATCGTCGGCGAGGGCCTGGCGGACGAGGAGTGGACGACCGACATCCTGGTCAACTACTTCCCGACGCCGCTGCGGCAGCGCTTCGCCGACCGGATGGGCCGGCACCGGCTGCGCCGGGACATCGTCACCACTGTCCTGGTCAACGAGGCGATCAACCGGGGCGGCATCTCGTTCGTCTTCCGGGTGGTCGAGGAGACGGCCGCCTCCGCGGCGGACGTGCTCCGGGCGTACGTGGTGGTCCGCGAGGTGTTCGGCCTGCGTGACCTCTGGGACGCGGTCGAGGCGCTGGACAACAAGGTCTCGCCCGAGCTGCAGACCGCCGTCTACCTGGACACCCGGCGGCTGCTCGACCGCGCGGTGCGCTGGCTGGTCACCAACCGCCGGTCGCCGATCGACGTGCCGGCGGAGATCGACCGGCTGCGTGGCGGCGTGGCCCAGCTCCTGCCGGACCTGGAGCACCGGTTCTGGGGCACCGAGCGGGAGGCCATCGCGGCGCACATCGAGTCGCTCGTCGACCGGGGGCTGCCGCGTGACCTGGCCGAGCAGGCGACCCGCCTGATGTACAGCTTCGGCCTGCTCGACATCGTCGAGACGGCGCAGGCGACCCGGCGGGACGTGGGCGAGGTGGCCTCGGTCTACTTCGTGCTCTCCGACCGGTTCCGGGTGGACGCGCTGCTGTCGAAGATCTCCCTGCTGCCGCGCGAGGACCGGTGGCAGACGCTGGCCCGGATG
This sequence comes from Micromonospora sp. C41, assembly GCF_018070485.1. Lineage (NCBI taxonomy): Bacteria > Bacillati > Actinomycetota > Actinomycetes > Micromonosporales > Micromonosporaceae > Micromonospora > Micromonospora sp. C41. Next base: position 59,201 of record NZ_JAGPXP010000010.1, read on the forward strand.
GCGCTGCGCTACGACCTGTACGCCGCGCTGGCCGCGCTCACCGCCGAGGTGCTCGGCTCCACCCCGGACGACGTGCCGCCGGTGGAGCGGGTGCAGGAATGGGAGCAGGCGAACGCCACCTCGATCCACCGGGCGCACCGGGCGATGGGGGAGTTCGACGAGTCCCGCGCCGACCTGTCCGCGCTGTCGGTGCTGCTGCGCCAGATCCGTACCCTGGTCCGGACCTCGGCGGCGGCCTGACCGTTCAACCGAGCGTGGCCCGGTGGTCGGGGAACCGACCACCGGGCCACCGCCGTTTCCGCCTCAGCTCGTCATCGGGGCGTAGACGACGATGTTGTTCAGGTAGCTTCCGGCCGTGCGGTCGAACACCCCGCCGCAGGTCACCACGCGCAGGGCGGGCACGGCCGACGGACCGTAGACCTGCGCGGCGGGAAAGGCGGTCTTCGGGTACGATCCGACCTCGCGCACCGTGAACGTGGCGGACCTGCCGTCCTGCCGGGTGACCACTATCGTGTCGCCGGCCACCAGCGCGCCGAGGTTGAAGAACACCGCCGGGCCGAGCTGGGCGGAGTCGACGTGGCCCACGATCACCGCGTTGCCGGCCTCGCCCGGGCTGGCGCCGGGGGAGTACCACCCGGCCTTCATGGCCTGGTCCAGCGGGGGCACCTGGACCGTGCCGTCCGGGTTCGTGCCGAGCGACATGATCTCGGCCCGCACCCCGATACGGGGGATCGAGATGGTCGTCGGCGCGGACCGGGGCAGTGGAGCCGGGGCGGCGCCGTTCGGGCTCGTCGCGCCCGCTGGGCCCGTTGCTGCCGGAGCGCCCGGGACCGCTGCGGCCCCCGGGGCGGCCGCGGTGCCCGGGGCGGCGCCGGGTGGGCCGGTCGTCGGGCCGGGCGTCGCGGGGCCGACGGCGCCCCCGGCGGCGTCCGCCGTCGGCAGGCCGGTGCCGTCCGGCGTCAGCTGACCCTCGGCGTCCGGCCCCGGTTGGCCCTCGGCGTCCGGGTCTGCTTGGGGGCCGGTGGTGACCGGGGCCGCCTGCCCGAGCGGCTGCGGCGGGGACGGTGGCGGGACGGTCCGGACGGACGCGCCGATCAGACCGGCCCCGGCCATGGCGAGCAGGACGACGACGGCCGTGCCGGCGGCACGCCACGGACTTCCGTGACGGCCGCCGGCCCGGGTCGTCGTCCGGTCAGACCAGGTCACCGGCCCGCCGCCGGCGCAGCAGCACCAGGCCGCCCAGCGCCGCGGCGCCGATCATGCCCGCGCCACCGGTGGCGAGGGTACGGTCCACGCCGGTGGTCGTCATGCCGCCGTCGCCGCCGTCGACCCCACCGCGCGGCAGGACCACCAGCTCGCCCTCACCGCAGGAGCCCCGCAACTCGTACCGGCCCGGCCGGGCGTCGTGCGAGACGGTGGCCTCGCCGTAGTAGACGAAGTCCTTCCCGTGCTCCCAGCCGTCCTTGCCGTAGTCGCGCTCGGCGTCCTTGCCGTAGTCGCCCTTGTCGTCCTGCCAGGCGCCTCCGCTCGCCTGCCAGTCGTCCTTGTCGCCCGGCCAGTCGCTCTTGTCGCCCGGCCAGTCGCTCTTGTCGCCCGGCCAGTCGTTCTTACCTTCCTGCCAGTCGTTCTTGCCGCCCTGCCAGGAGCCGTGCTCGTCCTTGCCGTCCTTGCCCTTGTCGTCCGGCCGGCCGCCACGGTCGTCCTTGCCGTGCTCGTCCTTGGCGTCCTTGCCGTGCTGTTCCTTGCCGTCGGGGCCGTGCGCGTCCTTGGTCCAGTCCGGCCCGCCCGGCTTCTCCTTCTCCCAGCCCGGCTCGGCGTCCTGGCCGTACTCGTCGTGCCCCTGCCAGTCGCCGGGGTCGACGGCCGCGCCGGCCCCCGCGCCGCCCGGCTGCGGCTGCCCTTCCGGCTGGCCGGCCGGCGGCTGGGGCTGGTCCGCCGGGGGCTGCGGCATGCCGTCGCCACCCGGGCCGTTGCCGCCGGGCCCGTTGCCACCCGGGCCGTTGCCGCCCGGGCCGTTGCCGCCCGGGCCGTTGCCGCCCGGCCCGTTGCCGTCGGGCCCATCTCCGCCCGGCCCGTGTTCGTCCCCGCCCGGCTCGCCGCGGCCGTCCGGGCCCTTGCCGTGGTCGTCCTTGCCGTCCGGGCCCTTGCCGTGCTCGTCCTTGCCGTCCGGGCCCTTGTCGTCCCAGCCCCAGTCCTGGTCGCCGCCCCAGTCACCGCCCCGGTCGGCCCAGTCGCCGTGCTCGCCGTCGCGGGCCGGGCGCAGGTCGACCTTGCCGGTCACCTTCGACCAGACGGTGGCGTGCTGCTGCGGCTCGGAGCAGATCGCGAGCAGTTCGACGGTGTCCCCCGCCTTCACCACGTGCGGCTTGGCGATGACCTTGCCCTCGTCGTGCCCGCCCGCGTAGGCCATTCCCGGGGTGAACACGAGAAGGCCGGCGCCGCCGAGGGCAGCGCCCGCGACCACCTTCCCGAGCATCTTCTTAGCCATGACCAGCGTCTCCATCCCTGTTCGTCCTGAGCCCGACGTCAGTCGAGCTAAGGCCGACGTTAGACCTTTTCGCGACTTATTCGGGGAAAGATTCGCTTTTAGGAGTTTGTCGAGATCGGGCGTGTCCGCGCTGTCCCCGCCTCCGCGCGCCGATCGGCCCGACTTCGGCGACCCCGCGACCCGGATCCCGCTCGTACGGTTCCGACGGTCTCGCCTCCGCCGGTGGGTGGAACGCCATGGGTGTCATTTGGCCGTTTTGACACCCATGGCGTTCCACCCGGCCGAGGCGGTGGCGGGACGGTCCGCCGCCCGGCGTGAGGGGGAGCGCGGCGAGGTGGTGCCCGCGGGTGGTTGGCGGCGAGCCCGGCTGGTGTAGCGGGGTCCGGGCGCGCGGTGAGCGGGGCGGGGTCGGGGCGGGCGGTAGGGTGGGCCGCGAGGCGCATCGAGGCATTGCCATGGAAGCGCTCCCATGCAAGAATCGCTGCACGCGGTTCGGGGAGCCACACCGCGAGCTCAGGCGTCGAGGGCAGCCGGTTGACCGGCCGACGTCCGGCTCCATCGGCCGGTCCTGCGGACCGGTCGGCACCACCACCCCCAACGCCCGTCCGGGTCGGGCGTCCCCCGAAGTAACCAGTGGCGCGCACGGTCGTTCCCGCAGGGCGACCGCCGCCGCCATTTGCGCCGGGCCGTACGCGGATCCGGTCTCGCCCAAGGAGATCAGTGGCATGAATCTGTGGAGAAGGCTGTCCGGCCGGAACCGGGCGCTCGCGCTGACCAGCGCCGGCGTCCTGGTAGCCGGTGGACTGGTGACCCTCCCGGTCACCGCGGCGCAGGCCGCCACCCAGTGCAGCGTGACCTACACGACCAGCGACTGGCCCGGTGGATTCACCGGCACCGTGACCATCAAGAACATCGGTGACGCGCTCACCTCGTGGAACCTCGGCTTCACCTTCCCGAACAGCTCGCAGCGGGTGGTGAACGGCTGGTCCGCGCGGTGGTCCCAGAGCGGCCAGAACGTCACCGCGCAGAACGAGGCGTACAACGGGTCGCTCGCCAGCGGTGCCAGCACCACCATCGGCTTCAACGGCTCCTGGAGCGGCAGCAACCCCAAGCCGACCCAGTTCACGCTCAACGGCACGGTCTGCAACGGCGGCACGCCGACCACCAGCACCCCGCCGACGAGCACGCCGCCCACGAGCACGCCGCCGACCAGCACCCCGCCCACGAGCACGCCGCCGACGTCGACCCCGCCGACGTCGCAGCCGCCGCCCGGGCAGCGGGTCGACAACCCGTACGCCGGGGTGAAGGGGTACGTGAACCCCGAGTGGAAGGCCAAGGCCGAGTCGGTGTCCGGCGGCAACCGGGTGTCGAACAACCCGACCGCGGTCTGGATCGACCGGATCGCCGCCATCAACGGCACGCCGGACAGCAGCTCCAACGGCGCGATGGGCGTCCGTGACCACCTGGACGCCGCGCTCGCCCAGGGCGCCGGCTACATCCAGTTCGTCATCTACAACCTGCCCGGCCGCGACTGCTCGGCGCTCGCCTCGAACGGCGAGCTGGGCCCGGACGAGCTGCCCCGCTACAAGGCCGAGTACATCGACCCGATCGCCGCGATCCAGGGCGACTCGAAGTACCGGAACCTGCGCATCGTCAACATCATCGAGATCGACTCGCTGCCCAACCTGGTGACCAACACCTCGGGCAACGCGGGCGGCACGGTCATGTGTGACACGGTGAAGGCCAACGGCGCGTACGTGAACGGTGTCGGCTACGCCCTGGCGAAGCTGGGCGCGATCGGCAACGTCTACAACTACATCGACGCCGCCCACCACGGCTGGATCGGCTGGGACAGCAACTTCGGCCCGGTCGCCGACCAGCTCAAGGCCGCCGCGGTCGCCTCCGGCAGCACCGTCGCCAACGTGGCGGGCTTCATCGTCAACACGGCGAACTACTCCGCGCTGAAGGAGCCGTACGTCAAGATCACCGACACGGTGAACGGCCAGACCGTGCGGCAGTCCAAGTGGGCCGACTGGAACCAGTACCTCGACGAGCTGTCGTTCGCCCAGGCGTTCCGGCAGAAGCTGGTCTCGATCGGCTTCGACAGCAACATCGGCATGCTGATCGACACCTCCCGCAACGGTTGGGGCGGCTCCGCCCGGCCGACCGGCCCCGGCCCGTCGACCAGCGTGGACGCCTACGTCGACGGTGGCCGGGTCGACCGCCGCTTCCACACCGGCAACTGGTGCAACCAGGCCGGCGCGGGTCTCGGCGAGCGGCCGCAGGCCAACCCGGAGCCCGGGATCGACGCCTACGTCTGGGTGAAGCCCCCGGGTGAGTCGGACGGCTCCAGCAAGGAGATCCCGAACAACGAGGGCAAGGGCTTCGACCGGATGTGCGACCCGACCTACACCGGTAACGCCCGCAACGGCAACAGCATGTCCGGTGCCCTGCCGGACGCGCCGATCTCCGGCGCGTGGTTCGCCGCCCAGTTCCAGCAGCTGATGCAGAACGCGTACCCGCCGCTCTCCTGAGCCGCGGCCGTACCACCCGCGGCGGCGGGAGTGAGGCACCGCCCGCGCGGGTTCCCCGGGCCCCTGGTCGACGCCCACGTCGACCAGGGGCCCTCGGGCGTCCGGGTCAGGGAACCGTACGCTCGATCGCGGCCCGGCCCAGCTCGTGCAGGTCGTGGCGGGCCCTTTCCAGGTTCTCCGGCGTCATGTCCTGGCCCCGGGCCATCACCAGGTCCTCCGGGTCCCAGGGCTGCTCGGCGCCGGTACGGATGCCGTCCGGCGCCGCGCCCGTGCCGGTGCCGGTCGCGCCGGTCCCGGCCGCGTACGGGTCACCGATGATGTTCGGCGAGCCGGTGTCGGCCACCGCGCCGTCGGGCTCGGTGAAGGTGGGGTTGTCCGGGTCGACGCCGCCGGCGCGCAACTGGGGCACCGTGCTGTCGTCGTCCACCGCCGCGGCCACCTCGGGGGTCTCCTCGAGCGGCCGCTCGCCACCGCGGTCACGATCGGTCATGCTGCTGCCCTCCTGTCCCTTCGCGTGATCCCCTGGGCGTACCCGGTGCGGGCCGCGCCATGCGGACGGTCAGGCGTCGTCGTGGCCGGGCTCCGGCGTCTCGGTCGGGCTCAGCCGTTGCCAGAGCAGCATCAGCAGGCCGAACACCAGCATCGCCGCGCCAGCCCACAGGTTGATCCGCAGGCCCTGTGCCTTGTCGATCTCGGCGGACGTGTCGAAGAGCCCCATCAGGCCGACGATCAGCCCGTACGCGACGAACAGGCCGCCGATGACCCGGCGGATGTCGAACAGCCGGGCCGCCGCCGAGCGGGCCTCGCGGGCGTCCTCGGTCTCGTCGACGAGCGGGTCGTGCGCCTCGCCGCCCTGGTAGTTGCGGTCCGCGTCGTCTGTCATGGCGTGCGTCCCCTCCTCTAGAAGACCGGGATGTAGAACAGGGCGGCGAGGATCACGGCGACGACGCCGAGCAGCACCGGGGAGCGGTACCAGGCGGCGTCGCCGGCCAGCGAGTCGTCGGCGAGCGCGGTGTCGCTGAGGCCGTACACCAGCCCGGTCAGCTGGTCGTCGGTCTTCGGCCGGGTCAGCGGCGTGACGATCGCGGCCACCACCGCGACGGTGGCGAAGGCCAGGCCCGCGCCCCAGAAGCTCTCCTCCAGGTCCGAGTTGAAGCTGATCACGCCGCCCTTGTAGAGCAGGTACGTGGCGGTGGCCACGACAGTGCCGGACAGCAGCGACCAGAACCCGGCCAGCGGCGTCATCCGCCGCCAGAACATGCCGATGATGAAGGTGCCGAAGAGCGGGGCGTTGAACACCGAGAAGAGCGCCTGGATGTAGTTCATGATGTTGCTGAACCCGGCCGCGATGAACGCGGTGCCGATGCCGATCACCACCGCGCCGACTGTGGCGAGCCGGCCCACCTTCACGTAGTGCTCGTCCGACTCGTTGCGCCGGAAGTACGCCTGCCAGATGTCGTACGTGAAGACGGTGTTGAACCCGCTGACGTTGGCCGCCATGCCGGCCATGAACGAGGCCACCAGGCCGGTGACCGCGATCCCGAGCACGCCGTTGGGCAGCAGGTCGCGCATGAGCAGCGGGATCGCGTTGTTGTAGACCAGGTCGCCGTCGTCGGCGCCCAGACCTTTGACGGTGACCAGGGCGATCAGGCCGGGGATCACGGTGACCGCGGGGATGAGCAGCTTCGGGTACGCGGCGATGATCGGCGTACGCCGGGCGGCGCTCATGTTCCGCGCGGACAGCGCGCGCTGCACCTCGGCGAAGTTCGTGGTCCAGTAGCCGAAGGAGAGCACGAAGCCGAGGCCGAACACGATGCCCAGCCAGTGCGCGCCGAGCGGGTTGCCGGTGCTGCCGGTGCCCTCCCAGGCGTGCAGGCCGGCCTCGCCGAGCCTGGAGTCGCGGACCGCGTCCATCAGGCCGCTGACGCCGCCGACCTTGACCAGGCCGATGACCGTGATCGGCACCAGGCCGGCGATGATCACGAAGAACTGGAGCACCTCGTTGTAGATCGCGCCGGAGAGCCCGCCGACGGTGATGTACGCCAGCACGATCACCGCGCCGACGATGATCGCGAACCAGAGCGGCCAGCCGAGCAGCGCCTGCATGATCAGGGCCAGCGCGTAGAGGTTCACGCCCGCGATCAGCACCTGGGCTACCGCGAAGCTGATCGCGTTGAGCAGGTGGGTGGGGCGGTTGAAGCGCAGCCGCAGATACTCGGGGACGCTGCGGACCTTGGAGCCGTAGTAGAACGGCATCATCACGATGCCGAGGAAGACCATCGCCGGTACGGCGCCGATCCAGTAGTAGTGCACGGTCATGATGCCGTACTGGGCGCCGTTGGCGGCCATGCCGATGATCTCCAGCGCGCCCAGGTTCGCCGAGACGAACGCCAGGCCGGTGACCCAGGCGGGCAGCGATCGGCCGGAGAGGAAGAAGTCCACGCTGGTGCGGATCGCGCGCCGGGCGGCGAAACCGACGCCGAGCACAGTGACGAAATAGAGCGCGAGGATCAGGTAGTCCACCGCGTTCATGTCCAGACGCAGGCCGCCGCCGCCCATGCCCGTGCTCCCCTCGTGTGCACCGCTGCCCGCACGTACCCCGTTTGCGAAGTTTCATGCCTGCTGGCCGGTCCGGGCGCGACGGAGCCCCGGCCGGGTCGCCGGCCGGGGCTCGGTGGGGTCCTGCGGCGGGCCTCAGCGCCCCAGTACGCGGTCCAGGAAGTCGCGGTAGCCGCGCACGGCCACCCGGAGCTGCTCGGTGTCGGTGGAGCCGGACTCCTGCCACGCGCCGAGCCGGGTGCGCTGCTCGCGCAGGGCGGTGGAGAGCGCCTCGATCGCCTCCTCGACGAGCGACTCCGCCTCGCCGACCGCGGCGCGCGGGTCGTCCACGAAGCGCAGCTGCACGTCGCGCCAGCGGTCCCGGAAGCCCTGCGCCGCCTCCGGCGCGAACAGCGTCGCGGCGTCGGCCGGTACCGCGCCCGGCGTGGGCCGGTCCGCCCCGCCCAGGGCCGTGCCGGCCGCTGCCGCGCCCGCGCCCGCGTCGACGTGGTCGTGGCGCCGGTCGGCGTCCTCGTCGGCCGCGGGGACCGGCTCGGCGTCGGGGTCGACCAGGCCCGGCTCGGCGCTGCCGTACCCGACCGCGCCGTCGGCCGCCGCGTCGTCCCGGACGACACCGTTGGCCCGCGCGTCGCCGTCGACCGCCGCGTCGCCGTCGGCGTGCTCGGCGTCCCAGCGGTCGCGGTCGTGCAGTCGGTCCCCGGCCGTCGGATCGGCCCGCTCGTCGTCCAGCGGGTCGGTCCGGCCCGGCGCGCCGTCGCCCGGCACGGCCGTGTCCTCGTCGCGGGCGTCGCGCTCGTCCTGCGGACGGCCGCTCGCCAGCGCCGACGCGGCGACCGCGTCGCCCACCGTGGCCGCGCCGAACGCCGTCGGCAGCGGCGCTGGCTCGTGGAACGGCGGACGCCCGTCGTCGTCGCGCCCGTCGTCGGTACGGTCGGCCGCGTCGCTCAGTTCACCGGCGTCGTATGCGCGGGTCTCGTCGACCTCGTCGCCCCGGTCGTCGATTCCGTCGTGGCGCCGGTCGTCGGCGCCGAGTTCGCGCCGGTCGTCGGCGACGGCCGGGTCGTCGAAGGTGCCCCGGTCGTCGAGCGCGTCCTCGGGCACGTCGGCCCGGTCGGCGTCGTGCCGGCCGGGGCCGGCGTGGTCGCCCGGCTGTGGCACCGGTACCGGCGCGGACCGGACGGCCTCGGGGTGGTCCTGCGTGACCTGCTGCTCTTCCTGGCGCATGGCGGCGGCCTCCTCAGCGGCTCGTGACGTCGTGGTCGTGGTCGGGGTGGCGCTGCTCCGGCTGCTCCCGCTGCTCCGGCTGCGGCGTCGACGTGGGCACCGGGTCCTCACCGAGCAGGTCGGCGAAGAGGGCCCGGTAGTGCACGAGCGCCTGCCGGAGGTCCTCGGTGCCGGCCTCACCGCGCTCGTTGCGCTGCCGGATCTCGTGGGCGTCGCGGTAGTGGGTGAGCGTGCGGGCGTGCTCGACGGAGAGGTGGGCGATCTGGTCCGAGAAGTCCCCGGTGGGGTATCCGCGCTCGGCGATCAGGCGGCTGACCAGCTCGTCCGCCTCGCCGACGGTCTCAGCGGGCGAGTCGACGAAGCGCACCTGCAGCTCTTCCCAGGCGGCGGCGTAGCGGGCCCGGGACTCCGGGCTCAGCGGGGTCAGCTCCAGTTCGGCGTGCCGGCGCTCGCGCTCACGCAGCTCGCGTTCGGCCGCGCCGCGGCTGTCCTGCTCGGCGACGACCCGGTCGTACTCCGGGCCGAAACGCTCCCGCAGCGCCCGGCGGCGGCTGGCGACCACGGCGAACGCGGCGAGCGCGGCGATGACGAGGACGACGATGACTATGACGATTACCTGGGTGGACGACATGGCTCCTCCTTCGCCCGCTGGTATTCCCTCATGCGGGTGATCGCCAATCCCGTTGCGCGGCACTTTCCGCCCCGGTCGGGAAATAAGGAGCGGTGTCGCGACCGCCGTCCGGTGCCGGTCCGGTGTCCGACTGCGCCCGCCGTGCCCGTCTCGGACCGTAGTGAGAGCCGAGACGGCCGGTAGTGCATCCGCCCCGGATTACGTATCCTGCCCAAGGCGTCCGGGCCGGGGCCCGGCGTCGTGGCCGGCGAACGTGACGGCCGCTGCCGGCGCCACCGAGCGACACCTTCCCGGGCGAGGTCTGATTGAACACCCGTGACTGGCCGATCCGCGCCAAGCTGACCGCGCTGGTCATCGGCCCGGTGACCGGGCTGCTGGCGTTGTGGATCTTCGCCACCACGCTCACCTTCGGGCCCGCGCTCGATCTGCTCTCCGCCCGTACTCTTCTCTACGACCTCGGCCGTCCCGGCGAGCGCGTGGTGGCGGAGCTGCAACGGGAGCGACGGCTGTCGGTGGTCCAGCTCGCCGGCCGCAGCGCCCTGCCGGCCCTGGCGGAACAGCGCGTACGCACCGACGACGCGATCGTCGAGCTGCGCCGCAAGGTCGACGGCAAGGCCCTGCGCGACGTCGCCGACGAGCAGCTCGACGGCCGCCTCGACCAGCTGGTCTCGGCACTGGACGCGCTGCCCGCCGGACGCGCCTTCATCGACGACCGGAAGGTGGACCGGTCCGGCGCCGTCGGCCTCTACAGCGGGATGATCGGTTCGGCGTTCCAGGCGTTCGGCGCGATGGCAGCGCTGCCCGACGCCCAGCTCAACCGGGAGGCGACGGCGCTCACCGCGCTGGGCCGCTCCCGCGAGCTGCTCGGCCAGGCCGACGCGCTGCTGGCCGGCGCGGTCATCGCGGGCCGGTACGCCGACGGCGAGCACGAGCAGCTGGTCCGGACCCTGGAGAACCAGCGTTTCCTGGCGGAGACGGCGGTCGCCGAGCTGCCGTCCGAGGAACGGACCTCGTACCAGCGGTTGACCGAGGGCGCAGGGTTCGTCAAGCTGCGCGCGCTCCAGGACACCCTGATCCGCTCGTCCGCGTTGCCGGCCCGGTTCGACATGGCCGGCTGGGAGGCCGGCCACGCCGAGGTGTGGCAGAGCCTGCGCGACTTCGAGCTGCGCGGCGCGGACGCCCTGGCCGAGCGGTCGGTGCCGATGGCCACCCGGATCCTCGTCCAGCTCGCCGCCGCCGGTGTGCTGGGTCTCGTCGCGATCGTCGTCTGCGTGCTGGTGGCGCTGCGGGTCGGCCGGTCGCTGGCCCGGCGGCTGACCGGCGTACGCACCGCCGCGACCGAGGTCGCCGAGCAGCGGCTGCCCGACGTGGTCGCCCGGCTGCGCCGCGGCGAGGAGGTCGACGTCGCCCGGGAGGCGCCCGAACTGGACCACGGCGGCGACGAGATCGGCCAGGTGGCGCGCGCGTTCAACGAGGTGCGGCGTACCGCGGTGCGCGCCGCGATCGACGAGGTCACCCTGCGCCGGGGGTTCAACGAGGTGATCCTCAACCTCGCCCGGCGCAGCCAGGGCCTGGTGCACCGGCAGTTGGCGCTGCTGGACCGGCTGGAACGGCGTACCGAGGACCCGGACGAGCTGGCCGGACTGTTCCAGGTCGACCACCTGGCGACCCGGCTCCGGCGGCACGCCGAGGACCTGGTCATCCTCGCCGGCGCCGCGCCCGGGCGGGGCTGGCGCCGGCCGGTCGCCGCGGTCGACGTGATGCGCGGCGCGATCTCCGAGGTCGAGGCGTACGACCGGGTCGACGTGGGTGAGGTGGCGTCGGCCGGGGTGCTCGGCCGGGCCGTCGGCGACGTGATCCACCTGCTCGCCGAGCTGATCGAGAACGCCACCGCGTACTCCCCGCCGGGTACCCGGGTGGACGTCACCGGCCGGACCGTGCCGGGCGGCTACACCATCGAGATCACCGACCGGGGGCTGGGCATGTCCGCGCCGGCCCTGGCCGCCGCCAACCGCAAGCTGGCCGAGCCGCCCGAGTTCGACCCGGCCGGCAGCGCCCGGCTGGGGCTGTTCGTGGTGGCGCGCCTGGCCGCACGGCACGGCGTGCGGGTGGAGCTGCGGCCGGCCCGTCCGGCCGGGATCGTCGCCGCGGTGTTCGTACCGTCGGATCTGATCACCGACGAGCCGCCGGTGGGCACGGACGGCCCCGCCGGGCCGGAGCGGCGGCGCCTGGCCAAGGTGACCCGGTTGACGACGGTGCCGCGTCCGGGGCGCCCGAACCGGCCGGGACGGGACCGGTCGGAGAGCACCGTGGTCCCGTTGCAGTCCGCGCGCGCCTCGACCGTGGAGCCTCCCACCGACGGCGACGGCCTGCCACGCCGGATCCGGCGGCGCGGCGCGTCCGCGCGTCCACGCGCGGCGGTCGTGGACGCCCCGGCGTACCGCACGCCGGAGGAGGCACGCCGGGCCATGTCGGCGTTGCAGGCGGGCACCGCGCGGGGTCGCCGGGACGGCGCCCGCGCCACCGACCCGGCCGGTGACGCCGATCCGGCCACCACCGAAAAGCCTGACACCGGTACGCCGTCCGCCACGTCGGGGCCGGCCGTGGAGCCCGCCCTGCCGGTGGCGGAGGACCGAACCGCGACTGAGAGGGACGCCTAGTGGTGTACACGACGCGGCAGAACGCCGATCTCGACTGGCTGCTCGACGACCTGGTGGAGCGGGTGCCCGCCGCACGCCGGGCGGTGGTGCTCTCGGCGGACGGGCTCCTGCTCGGCGCCTCCGGCGACCAGGACCGCAGCGAAGCGGAGCACCTGTGCGCGCTGGCGTCCGGCTTCTCCGGCCTGGCCAAGGGCGCCACCCGGCACCTGGGCGGCGGCGCGGTCCGCCAGACCGTGGTGGAGATGGAGTCGGCCTATCTCTTCGTGACCGCCGCCGGACAGGGCGCCTGCCTGGCGGTGGCGAGCGACGCCGACGCCGACATCGGCCTGGTGGCGTACGAGATGGCGATGCTGGTGATCCGGGTCGGGGAGAACCTGGCCGCGCCGGCCCGCAGCGGCGGGGGGCCGGCCGATGCGCGCTGACTCGCCGGGGCCGCAGCACGAGTGGCTGGACGCCGACGCCGGTCCGGTGGTGCGCCCGTACACGCTCACCGGGGGCCGGGTGCGCCCGCCGGTGGACGGCTTCGACCTGCTGGCTTTCGTGCTCGCCACGCCGGACGCCGAGCCGGCCGGCACGCCCGGCCTCCAGCCGGAGCATCGCCGGCTGATCGAACTGGCCCGCCGGCCGAAGGCCGTGGCCGACCTCGCCGCCGACCTGGACCTCGCCGTGGGCGTGGTGCGGGTGCTGCTCGGCGACCTCCTCGCCCATGGCTTCGTCGCGGTGCACCGGCCACCGGCCACCGCGTATCTGCCCGACGACAACATCCTCAAGGCGGTGGTCAGTGGACTCCGTGCGTTATGACCGGGAGCCGGGGGCGCCCCAGGTGCCGCTGGCTCTGAAGATCCTCATCGCCGGTGGCTTCGGCGCCGGCAAGACGACGCTGGTCAGCGCGTTGAGCGAGGTCCGGCCGTTGCAGACCGAGGAGGTCCTCACCGGCGCCGGGCTCGACACCGACGACGTCTCCGGGGTGGAGCAGAAGGCGACCACCACGGTGGCGATGGACTTCGGCCGGATCACCATCAACGACGACCTGCAGGTCTACCTGTTCGGCACCCCGGGTCAGGACCGGTTCTGGTTCCTCTGGGACGAGCTGGCGTTCGGCGCGCTCGGCGCGGTGGTGCTCGCCGACACCCGGCGGCTGGCCGACTGCTTTCCCTCCATCGACTACTTCGAGCAGCGGGGCATCCCGTTCGTGGTGGGCGTCAACTGCTTCGAGGGCTCCCGGCGGTTCGGCCTGGAGGCGGTGCGCGACGCCCTCGACCTGGACCCGGACGTCCCGCTCGTGCTCTGCGACGCCCGGGACCGGCAGTCCGGCAAGCTGGTGCTGATCTCGCTGGTCGAGCACGTGGCGCGGCAGCGCGGCGAGCCGGTGCCGGTGGGCTGAGCCGCCCGCGGCGAATCTCGTCGGCCGTCGCGGGACTGATCGGACGCCTGACCGGGAAGCCTCTGGTTGGATCTGGCGGAGACAGGACCGACGGAAGGTGGGAGCGGTGACCGGGCAGGACGAGATCGTCCACATCGGCGGCTACACGGCGGAGACGGGCGGGCGGGGTGAGGGCGTCGTCGCGGCCCGGCGGGACCGGGCGACCGGCGGGCTGACGCCGCTGGGTGTCGTGGCGGTCACCCCGTCGCCGTCGTTCCTGGTCCGGCATCCGGCGCTGCCGGTGCTGTACGCGTGCAACGAGCTGCCGGACGGCCGGGTCGGCGCGTTCCGGGTGGCGCCGGACGGCGACCTCACGCCGCTGGGCGAGCGCCCGTCCGGCGGGGCCGAGCCCTGTCACGTGGCGGTGGCCCCGGACGGGCGGCACCTGTTCGTGGCGAACTACGGCGGCGGCAGCGTGGCGGTGTTCGGCCTGGACGCCGAGGGCGTGCCGGGGGAGCGCGCCGACCTGGTCCGGCACGAGGGGCACGGCCCGGACACCGACCGGCAGGAGCACGCGCACTGCCACATGGTGTCGCCGGATCCGGCCGGCGGGGCGCTGCTCGCCGTCGATCTGGGCACCGACTCGGTCTACCGGTACGACGTCGACGCCGGCTCCGGCCGGCTGACGCCCCGGGAGCCCCGGGTGAGCACTCCGCCCGGCACCGGGCCCCGCCATCTGGCCCGGCACCCGGACGGGCGGCGCGCGTGGCTGGTCGGCGAGCTGGACGCCACTGTCACCGCGTACGACCTGACGTCGGACGGGCCGCGGGAGCGGGCGCGCGTCGACGCCAGCGGGCGGGCCGGGCATGTCCAGCCGTCCGAGGTGAGCGTGGGACCGGGTGGGCGTTTCCTCTACGTGGGCAACCGGGGCGTCGGCACGGTGGCGGTCTTCGCGCTCGACGGCGAAGCGCCGGAGCTGGTGGCCGAGGTCGACACCGGCGGTGAGTGGCCCCGGCACTTCGCGTTCGCCGGTGAGCACCTGTACGTCGCCGACGAGCGGGCCGACATGATCAGGATCTTCCGGGTCGATCCGGTCAGCGGCGTGCCCGAGGTGATGGGGGAGCCGGTGCCGGTGGCGAGCCCGACCTGCTTCCTGCCGTGAGCGGACGGTCACCGAAACGACCGTCCGCAGTGGACTTCATCACTCTGAAATGACTGACCAGTAACTTAGCGTATGAGTTAGGTGATCAACTGTTTCTGCTGCGTAACTTTCGTCCGAACGGTTGTGGTGGTAACCCCACGAGGTACGCAAGATGGTCACCGTGTCTGGCCGCCATCGCATGCGTTCCAACCTCCGTGGAGCAGGCGCCGCCGCTGTGGCGGTAGCCCTGGTCGCCGTCGTGGGCGGCTCCTGGTTCGGCTACCAGCAGCTGGCCGGCCCGAACTGTTCGGGCCGGATCGAGCTGTCGGTGGCGACCGCCCCGGAGATCGCCCCCGCGGTGCGCGGCGCCGCCGACCAGTGGGTCGCCGACGGCGCCGCGGTGGGCGGCACCTGCATCGCCGTCAACGTCTCCTCCTCGGAGTCGGTCGAGGTGGCCGCCGCGGTGGCCAGCAAGCACGGCGCCACGCTCGCCGGAGTCGGGCAGGCCAGCGGCACCGCTGTCACCCCGGACGTCTGGGTGCCGGACTCCTCGACCTGGCTGGTCCGGCTCAAGAGCGGCGGAGCCAGCGCCTTCGCGCCGACGAACGGCGCCTCGATCGCGCGCAGCCCGGTGGTGGTGGCGCTGCCCGAGCCGGTGGCCTCGCGCATAGGGTGGCCGGACAAGAAGCTCCGCTGGTCCGACCTGCTGACCCAGGTCACCGCGAGTAAGCCGCTGCGGGCCGGGATCGTCGAGCCGACCCAGGACGCGGCCGGCCTGTCCGGGCTGCTGTCGCTCACCGCCGCCGCCAGCTCCACCGGCGATTCCGGCTCGCCGAAGGCGCAGGAGGCGATGGTCGGGGCGCTGCGGGCCCTCGCCACGAACCGCTCCTCGCTGCGGCAGGACCTCCTCGCGCGGTTCCCGCGCTCGTCGGACCCGACGGCGATCGCCAACGGGCTGGGCGCGGCGGCGCTGTCCGAGGAGGACGTGATCGCCTACAACAGCACGAAGCCGCCGATCCGGCTGGCCGCGCTCTACCTGGAGCCGGTGCCGATCCCGCTCGACTACCCGTTCGCGGTGCTGCCCGGCATCGAGCCGGCCAAGGCGTCCGCCGCCCGGGTGCTCTTCGAGGTGCTGCGTACGCCGGACTTCAAGGACCGGCTGGCCGCGCAGGCGCTGCGCGCGCCGGACGGCAACTGGGGGCGCGGCTTCCAGGCCCCGACGGGCGCGCCGAGCCCGGCGAACGGCGGCGCGAGCCAGGTGCCGCCGTCCGGTCAGGGCGGCGCGGCCGACCTCGACCCGGGCGCCATCTCGACGGCGACCACCACCTGGTCGGTGGCCACGCAGTCGGGCCGGATGCTCTGCGTCATCGACGTCTCCGGCTCGATGAAGAAGCCGGTCGCGACGGCGAACGGCGCCAGCCGGGAGCAGGTCACGGTGGCGGCCGCGAGCCAGGGCCTCGGGCTCTTCGACGACTCCTGGTCGATCGGCCTGTGGACGTTCTCCACGAACCTTCAGGGCTCGCAGGACTGGAGCGAGCTGGTCGGAATAAAGCCGTTGTCGAGCAACCGGGGGGCGCTGCAGCGCGGCCTCGCCTCGATCAAGCCCTCCAGCGGCGACACCGGCCTGTACGACACCATGCTCGCGGCGTACAAGAAGGTGCAGCAGGACTGGGAGCCGGGCAAGGTCAACTCGATCGTGCTGTTCACCGACGGCAAGAACGAGGACGACAACGGCATCTCGCAGAAGGAGCTGCTGGACCAGCTGAAGAAGCTGAAGGACGACGAGCAGCCGGTCCAGGTGGTCATCATCGGCATCGGCACCGAGGTGAACCGGGCCGAGCTGGAGTCGATCACCAAGGTCACCGGCGGCGGCGCGTTCGTCACCACCGACCCCAGCAAGATCGGCGAGATCTTCCTCCGGGCGATCGCGCTCCGGCCGCCCGCCCCGCGCTGACCTGAAGCTCAGCGCTAGTCTTCCGCCGTACCGGCAAATCCGGTACGGCGGAAGGCTTCCCGGGTCAAGACGCGGGATGAGAACTGACGGTAATGCGTCCGAATCAATCGGTAACCATAATTGTCCAGGCATGATGACCGGGTGCCTCGACCGCGGGCTCCACACCGGAGCCGGGCGGGGACGGGGCGGTCCTGAGCGAAGTGGGGAGGGCCGGTGACCTCGGCGACGCTGTTGACCCCTGCCACGTCGTCGCGACCCGGTGGTGAACGCCCGGGCAAGACGACACGAGCCGCGGAGCGGGCCTACATCCGGGTCCTGGTGGTGCTGGACACCACCGTGCTGGCGGTGGCCATCCTGGTCGGTTACCTGGCCCGGTTCGGCGACGAGGAGCCGACCGGGTCCGAGATCCCGTACGTCGTGGTAGCCCCGGCGCTGCTGCTGGTCTGGCTCGTCTCGCTCAAGGCGATGCGGTGCTACGACGACCAGGTGCTCGGGTACGGCGCGGACGAGTACCGCCGGGTCAGCGCGGCGAGCATGCGGCTGGCCGGCGGTATCGCGATCGCCGGGTACATCGCCGACGTCGGCGTCTCCCGGGGCTTCCTGGCCATCTCCTTCGCCGTCGGCACCGTCGGCCTGGAGGTGGCGCGGTTCGCGGCCCGCAAGCGGCTGCACCGGGCCCGCGACCGGGGCGCCGGCTGGTCGCGCAAGGTGCTCGTGGTGGGCGACACGGCACACGTGCTGGAGCTGGTGCACACGCTGCGCCGGGAGCCGTACGCGGGCTACCAGGTGGTCGGCGCGTGCATTCCGGACGCGCTGCTCGCCCCGGTGCCGCAGCGGCTGGGTGACGTGCCGGTGGTCGGCTCCTTCCGGGGCATCCCGGAGGCGGCCACCGCGATCGGCGCCGACACGGTGGCGGTCACCGCCTCCGGTGAGCTGACCGCGACCCGGCTTCGCCGCCTGGGCTGGCAGCTGGAGGGCACCGGGGTCGACCTGGTGGTGGCGCCGGCGCTGACCGACGTCGCCGGCCCTCGCATCCACACCCGCCCGGTCGCCGGCCTGCCGCTGATCCACGTCGAGGCGCCCGAGTTCCGTGGCGCCCGCAAGCTGGTCAAGGGCTTCGTGGACCGGTCGATCTCGCTGATCGCGCTGCTCGTGCTGGCGCCGCTGCTGATCGTGATCGCGCTCGCCATCAAGATCGACAGCCGGGGTCCGGTGCTGTTCCGGCAGACCCGGGTCGGTCAGGGCGGCGAGGAGTTCGGCGTCTTCAAGTTCCGCACCATGGTGGTCAACGCCGACGCCCTGCTCGCCGAGCTGGCCGCGCGCAACGAGACCGACGGCCTGATGTTCAAGATGCGCGACGACCCGCGGGTGACCCGGGTGGGCCGGCTGCTGCGCAAGTGGTCGCTGGACGAGCTGCCCCAGCTCGTCAACGTGCTGCTCGGCCAGATGAGCCTGGTCGGCCCGCGCCCGCCGCTGCCGTCCGAGGTGGCTCGCTACGACGGCGACGTGGCGCGACGCCTCCTGGTCAAGCCCGGCATGACCGGCCTCTGGCAGGTCAGCGGCCGGTCCGACCTGAGCTGGGAGGACGGCATCCGGCTCGACCTCTACTACGTGGAGAACTGGTCGCTGGCCGCCGACCTGACCATCCTCTGGAAGACGTTCGGCGCCGTGATCAACAGCCGCGGCGCGTACTGAGCGGGCCGGGTCAGGGCTGCGGGCCCAGCCAGTCCAGGCACACCACCACCGCGTCGTCCACCAGATCGCCGGCGACGAAGGCCCGCAGGTCGCCGATCAGCGACCGGACCGCGTCCAGCGGCTCCATCGGCCCGGTCCGGCGCAGGAACCGGTCCAGCGCCGCCTCGCCGTAGCGCCCCTGCTCGGTGGTGGCGTCGATGACGCCGTCGCTGACCACGAAGAGCCGGTCACCGCGCTCCAACTGGAACGTCTGCTCCCGGTAGTCGGTGCCCTCGAACATGCCGAGCGGGAACTGCTCGTCCAGCGCCTGCTCGCTGACCTCGCCGGCCCGCAGCCGCAGCAGACGGGGCGAACCGGCGTCGACCACGGCCAGCGTGCCGGTGGCCAGGTCCAGTTCGACGAGCAGCACCGAGACATGCTGCTGGCCCCGGTGCTGCGCGTAGATCGCCTGGTCGGCCAGCGCGGCCTGATCGGCCAGGGGGAGCCCGGCCCGGCGCGCGTTGCGCAGCGCGTACGTGGCCAGCGAGGCGAGCAGCGCCGCGGCCACCCCCTCACCGAAGCCGTTCAGCACCGCCAGCCAGAGCCGGTGGCCGTCGTCGGACCAGTCGAAGCTGTCCCCGCGCACCGCGTACGCCGGTTCCAGCTGCCCGGCCAGGCTGAACGACGGCCGGATCCGGCTGCGCCCGGGCAGCAGCTCCCACTGCATCTCGGCGGCCAGCGTGAGGCGCCGGCTGCGCCGGGCGGTCCGGTAGATGTCGGTGGTCGCCATGACCGCGCTCAGCTCGTGCCCGAGCACCGTGGCGATGGTGTCCAGCTCGCGGCGCGCGTCCGGGTCGGCCGGTACCGGAGAGACCCGGAGGACGCCCCGGCGCTCGCCGCGCATGCCCACCGGGAACCAGCCCACCTCGTCGGCGATCACCGGCTCCTGATGGTCGAAGGCGCGCCAGGCCGGGTGACCGGGGCGGGCGAGCGCCTCGCCGTCACCCAGCGGCAGCAGCTCGGCGAGCCGGTAGTCGACCTGGTAGAGCTCGGTGCGGGTGATTCCGTACGTGCGCGCCAGCTCGGCGGCGAGCCGGTCCACGATGAGATCCGTCGGCGCCTCGGTCAGGACCCGGCGCGCGCGGCCCTCCGCTCCGCTCATCTTTGCTCCTTTGCACAGGTCGCCGGGCAGATCCGGGGGGTAGTCTCGGGCCCACCATGACCGAAGAGCCTGGTCCCCAGGGACCTGACACGAGTATGTCCGCCGCCCTGGACGAGGCGGCAGGCACCTTGCTCGCCGTCTGGGAGGCGGCCCGGGAGCGCACCACCAGCCGGCTGTCCAGTGCCCAGTTACGCGCGATCATGGTCGTCGAGCAGTATGACGGCATCAACCTCCGCCGGCTCGCCACCCTCACCGACATGCTGCTCTCCTCCGCCAGCCGGCTCTGCGACCGGCTGGTCGCGGCCGGCATGCTGGAACGCGAGCCGGGCCGCTACGACCGGCGGGAGATCTCCCTGCACCTCACTCCGGAGGCCCTGCGGCTCCTCGCCGAACTGCGCACCGACCGGCGGCGCCGGCTGGAGCGGATCCTGGACGGAATGAGCTCGGAGGGCCGGGTGGCACTGCTGCAGGGCATGCGCGAGTTCGACGTGGTCGGCCGGCGCGGGGAGGCGACAGCGGCCGAGGGCTGGCCGGTGCTGCAGCCCTCCGGGGAGCGGATCGGTGACCCGGCCCGCCCGTCCGGCGAGCCGCCGGTGGCCCGTACCGCCTGACTTCACCCGCGGACGGCCCGCAGCCGGGCCACCACCCGGGGATGCTCGGTCAGCGCCCGCTCCAGCGTGCCGAGCACCTCGTCCAGCAGCGCCCGCCCGCCCCGGGACGTCAGCGCCTCCGCCTGCCACTCGACGAAGTCCCGCAGCAGCCGGTCGTCGTCCACCCGCACGGCCGCGATCAGCGCGTCCACCAGGTGCGCGATGCCGGTGGCGGCGTCCTCGGCGGTCTCCTCGGGAGGGTCCACCGCGGTCAGCGCGAGCCGGACCAGCTCCCGCCGCCGGTGCAGCAGGGCGACGTACGAGTCGTCGGGCGGCGGTGGTGGCGCGCCGATGTGCGTGCCCGCGGACAGCGGCCGGTCCAGCAGCGCGACGGCGTCCCGGGCGCTGGCGCCCCAGGCCGCCGCGCCGATCGTGGCGGCCCACCGGCCCTCCGGCCCGAAGCCGGGGCCGCCCGCCAGTACCGGCACCCCGGCCGCGCGGCTCGCCTCCACCATCCGCGCCGCCCGGACCAGCCGGTTCGGCTGCACGCAGCTCAGCAGTACCGCGTCCGGGCCGGTCTGGTGCAGGTAGGAGACCAGGTGCCGGGCCGGCACGCTGGCGCCCAGGAACGTCACCCGCCAGCCGGCCGCCCGGACCACCTCGGCGACGATCCGGGCGGCCAGCGCGTGCCACTCGCCCTCGACGCAGGCCATCACCACGTGCCCACGTCGCGGTGCGCCGATCGTCGCGCCCACCGCGCCGACCACGAGTTCGCTGACATGGGTGGCGGCGTGCTCCTGGGCCACGCTCCAGGAACCGGTGAGCCAGCGGCGGCCGATCTCCTGCTGCGCCACCGCGACGAGGTCCACCAGGATGTCCGCGACCGGCACGCCGTCGGCGAGCAGTTCCTGCGCCAGCGCGATCGCGCCGGCCCGGTCGGCCCGGTCCAGGTGATCGAGATACGCGGCGAGCGTCTCCGGCCCGATCCGGCGCTCCGGGCTCACCCGGCGGCCAGCGCCAGCATGGCGATGTCGTCGTGCGGCTGCCCGTCCAGCCACTCGTCGACGAGCTGGAGCACCCGCTCCACGAGCGCGGCCGGCGGGAGCCCGGCACCGGAGGCGACCGCCTGGCGCAACCGGTCCTCGCCGAACATGGCCAGCTCGGTCGGGCCGCCCCGGGCCTCGGTCACCCCGTCGGTGTACGCCAGCAGCAGGTCGCCCGGCGCCAGCCGTACCTCGGCGTCGACGAACCGCGCGTCGGTGAGCGCGCCCACCGGCATGCCGCCCACCCGGACGGTCTCGATCCCGCCGCCGGCGCGGGCGACGAGCGGGGCGGGGTGCCCGCCGCCGGCCACCCGGACCCGCAGCCCGCCGCCGGGCTCGCGGCGGACCGCGCCGAGCAGGAGCGTCGTGAACTGGGCCCGGCGGGCGGCGTCCGGCGCGTCCAGCAGCGCCCGGTTGAGCAGCTCCAGCAGTTCCCGGGGACGCTGCTCGACGAGGCGCAGCGTCTGCAGCGACTGGCGTACCCGGCCGGTCAGCACTGCCGCGCCGACGCCCTTGCCGCAGACGTCGCCGAGCGCGAGGAGACCGCCCTCGGCGGTGGGGAACACGTCGTAGAAGTCCCCGCCGATGCGCAGGCTGTCCCCGGCGGCGCGGTAACCGCCGGCGAGCGTCATCCCGGGCAGGCGCGGCAGTTCCGGCGGGAGCAGGCTGTTCTGCAGCACGCGCGCCAGGTGGGCCTGCTCGCCGTACAGCTCGGCCGCGGCCAGCGCGGCGCCGGCCCGCCCGGCGAACTCCCGGGCCAGTGCGATCTCCCGCTGGTCGAAGCCGGGCCGTTCGGGGCGGCGGGCCAGCACCAGCGCGCCGGCCGGGCCGCCGGCGCTGGGCATCGGGCTGATCAGCACGGTGCCCGGCCGGCCGAAGCCGGTGGGCAGCACCTCGGCCAGGTCGGCCAGTTCGGCGTCGAGCCAGGGACTGGGCTCGGTGCGGTCGCCGTCGAGCGCCTCGACCAGCCCGGGGACGGACTCCACGGTGCGCCAGCCGGTCACGCCGGTGACCGGGCCGGAGTCGCCGGTGGCGTACCGGATCCAGTGCGGCGCGTCCTCGGCGGGCGGGGCCGGGCGGTGCACCACCACGGCGACGTCGGCCAGGTAGGGCACCGGCAGCGTGACCGCGGCGCGCAGCGTCTGGTCCCGGTGCAGGGACAGCCCGAGCCGGCTGCCGGCCCGGGCGAGGAAAGCGGTCCGGGAGCGTTCGGCGAGCAGCGCGTCGGTGCGTGCGTGCTCCTCCGTGACGTCTCGGACGTACCAGGCGCCGCGCCCGGCGGCCAGCGGGCGCCGCAGCCCGCGCAACCGCCGGCCGTGGTGCTCGGTCTCGAACGTGTCCGATCCGGTGCGCGCCGCCTCGGCCAGCGCCGGCACCTGGCACCCGGCCAGGTCGACGCCGGGGGTCAGCTCCGGGAGCAGGTCGGTGGCCATCGCGTTGACCAGGGCCACCACGCCGGCCGGGTCGACTGTCACGACCGCTTCGGCGAGCCCGTCCAGCAGCTCCTGGGCGAGCCGGTCGTCAGCCGGGAGCGCGGCCCCGGCCACCCGCCGGGGTCGCTTCCTCCAGGCGTGCCCCCCGCCGCTGACCGGCCCCGCGACACCGCCCCGGCGCGCGGCTGTCACCTCAGGTGGCCGGGCGCTTCGGTCAGTCGACCCCTGCGCATGCTGTCGGTGCACTCCTCGCTCGGCGGACAGGTTGCCTGGCGGCAAGCGTACCGAGCGCGGGCACGTAATGCCCGTCCAGGAACGGCCGGATCAGGCGCTGCGGGCCAGCCAGCCCACCGGCCGGTCGACGATCCGGCGGACCACCGAGCCGGCTCCGCCGACCGCTGCGGACTGCGCCCCGAGCACGGCCGGGCGCACCTCGACCGGTGCCCAGGCGGCGGTCAGCACCCGCCGGGAGATCTCCGCCACCACAGGCGGCCGCAGCCAGGGGGCGAGCGGGGCGTATCCGCCGCCGAGCACCACCGTGTCCAGGTCCAGCAGGTTCACCACGCCCGCCACGGCGACCCCGAGGGCGGCGCCGGCGTCGGCCAGGGCGGTCAGCGTGGCCGGGTCACCGGCGTCGGCCAGGTCGGCGAGCCGGGTGGCGGCGGTGTCGGCGGGCAGTTCCGCGCCGGGCAGCCCGGCGGCGGCCAGGATCGCCTCCTGGCCCGCGTACCGCTCCAGACAGCCCTGGCCGCCGCAGCGGCACGGCCGCCCCTGCGGCTGGACCGGGAAGTGACCGATCTCTCCGCTCCAGCCGCGCGCGCCCCGGTAGAGCGAGCCGTCCAGCACGATTCCGGCGCCGATGCCGATCTCGCCGGTGATGTGCAGGAAGCTGCGGGGGCCGGCCGGTCGCGCGTACAGCTCGCCGAGCGCCGCCAGGTTGGCCTCGTTGTCGACCACGAGCGGTGGCACCCCGTCGACCGGCTCGGCCAGCGAATGCCCGGCCAGCAGCGCCGGCACGTCCACGTCCCGCCAGCCGAGGTTCGGCGCGAGCCGGACCAGGCCGCCGTCGCCGACCAGGCCGGGCACGGCGAGCGCCGCGCCGGCCAGGGTCAGTCCGTCGCGTACGGCGGCGGCGCGCGCCTCGGCGGCCAGCGCGGCGAGCCGGGCGAGCGCGTCGGCGGGGGAGACCGGGCGCAGGTCGGCGCGGCGGACCAGGTGGTGCCGGACCGTGCCGGTCAGGTCGACGACGCAGGCCGCCAGGTAGTCGACGTTCACCTCCAGGCCGAGCCCGGCCGGGCCGTCGGAGGCGAGCACCAGCCCCCGGGCCGGCCGGCCCGCACCGGTACGCGGCTCCGGCTCCGCCTCGGCGACCAGCCGGCCGGCGATCAGGTCGTCGACCACGGCGGAGACGGTGGCCCGGGTCAGGCCGGTGTCGGCGGCGATCCCGGCCCGCGAGGGCGGCCGGTCGGCGGCGGCGATCCGCCGGAGCACCACTGCGAGGTTCAACTCGCGCAGGCTGCCCTGCCGGACCGCCCCGGCCGTGCTGGCGCTTGTCACCTCTTGACACTGCCACATCGCCGCCATTTAATTCAACCGCTGAACAAATCGCGGACGACACCACCACTGGAGGTCTGCCATGGCACCCCGTCCCACCCCCGCGGACAAGTTCTCCTTCGGCCTCTGGACGGTGGGCTGGCCGGCCCGTGACCCGTTCGGCGACGCGACCCGTCCCGAGCTGGACGCCGTCGAAGCCGTGCACCGGCTCGCCGAGCTGGGCGCGTACGGCATCACCTTCCACGACGACGACCTGGTCCCGTTCGGCGCGGACGCCGCCACCCGCGACGCCCGGCTCAGCCGCTTCCGCAAGGCGCTCGACGAGACCGGCCTGGTCGTGCCGATGGTCACCACCAACCTGTTCAACCACCCGGTGTTCAAGGACGGCGGCTTCACCAGCAACGACCGCGACGTGCGGCGGTACGCGCTGCGCAAGGTGCTGCGCAACATCGACCTGGCCGCCGAGATGGGCGCGAAGACGTTCGTCATGTGGGGCGGCCGGGAGGGCGCCGAGTACGACGTCGCGAAGGACGTCCAGGCCGCGCTGGACCGCTACCGCGAAGCGGTCGACCTGCTCTGCGAGTACGTCGTCGACAACGGCTACGACCTGCGCTTCGCGCTGGAGCCGAAGCCGAACGAGCCCCGGGGCGACATCCTGCTGCCCACCGTCGGCCACGCGCTCGGCTTCATCTCCACCCTGGCCCGCCCGGAGATGGTCGGGCTGAACCCGGAGGTCGGGCACGAGCAGATGGCCGGGCTGAACTTCGCCCACGGCATCGCCCAGGCGCTCTGGCAGGGCAAGCTGTTCCACATCGACCTCAACGGCCAGCGCGGCATCAAGTACGACCAGGACCTGGTCTTCGGCCACGGCGACCTGCTCAACGCGTTCGCCCTGGTCGACCTGCTGGAGCACGGCGGCCCGAACGGCGGCCCGGCCTACGACGGCCCGCGCCACTTCGACTACAAGCCGTCCCGCACCGAGGACATCGCCGGCGTGTGGGCCTCCGCCGAGGCGAACATGCGCACGTACCTGCTGCTCAAGGAGCGGGCCGCGGCGTTCCGCGCCGACCCGGAGGTGGTCGAGGCGCTCGCCGCCGCCCGCGTGGCCGAGCTGGCCACGCCGACGCTGAACCCCGGTGAGGGCTACCGCGAGCTGCTCGCCGACCGGACCGCGTTCGAGGAGTTCGACCCGGAGGCCGCCGGGGCGAAGGGCTTCGGCTTCGTCCGGCTCAACCAGCTCGCCGTCGAGCACGTGCTCGGCGCGCGCTGAGGCGGGCCGCCATGCCGCTCGTCGCGGGGGTCGACTCGTCGACCCAGTCCTGCAAGGTGGTGGTCCGGGACGCGGAGACCGGCGCGCTGGTCCGGCAGGGCCGCGCGCCGCACCCGCCCGGCACCGAGGTCGACCCGTACGCCTGGTGGGAGGCCCTGCGGGCGGCGGTGGCCGAGGCCGGCGGCCTGGCCGACGTGGCAGCCGTCTCGGTCGGCGGCCAGCAGCACGGCATGGTCTGCCTGGACGCCTCCGGTGAGGTGGTCCGGCCGGCGCTGCTGTGGAACGACACCCGGTCCGCCGACGCGGCCCGGGACCTGGTCGAGGAGGCCGGCGGCGGGGAGACCGGCCGCCGGTTCTGGGCCGACGCGACCGGCGCGGTGCCGGTGGCCAGCTTCACCGCCACCAAGCTGCGGTGGCTGGCCCGGCACGAGCCGGACAACGCCGACCGGGTGGCCGCCGTGTGCCTGCCGCACGACTGGCTCACCTGGCGGCTCGCCGGCGCGCCCGGCCTGGACGCGCTGCGCACCGACCGGGGTGACGCCAGCGGCACCGGCTACTGGTCGCCGCGCACCGGCGAATACCGGGTGGAGCTGCTGGAGCGGGCCTTCGGCCGGCGCGTGACGGTGCCGGTCGTGCTCGGCCCGGCCGAGGCGGCCGGACACCTCGACCCGGCGGGGCTCGACGGCGACCCGGGCGCGGCGGGGCGGATCCTCCTCGGGCCGGGCACCGGGGACAACGCCGCCGCGGCGCTCGGTGCCGGCGCCGGTCCGGGCGACGTGGTCGTCTCGATCGGCACCTCCGGCACCGTCTTCGCGGTCGCGGACAACCCGGCCGCCGACCCGAGCGGCGCGGTGGCCGGGTTCGCCGACGCCACCGGCCGGTTCCTGCCGCTGGTGTGCACGCTCAACGCGGCCCGGGTGCTCGACGCCACCGCGACCCTGCTCGGCGTCGACCTCGACACGCTCGGTGAGCTGGCCCTGTCCGCGCCGCCCGGCGCCGACGGGCTGGTCCTGGTGCCGTACCTGGAGGGGGAGCGAACGCCGGACCGACCGCACGCCACCGGCGAGCTGAAGGGCCTGACACTGCGCACCTCGACCCCGGCGCACCTGGCCCGGGCCGCGGTCGAGGGGATGCTCTGCGGGCTGGCCGACGGTCTCGACGCGCTGCTCGCCCAGGGCGCCCGCGCCGACCGGATCATCCTGGTCGGCGGCGGCGCCCGGTCCGCCGCGGTACGGCGGATCGCGCCGCAGGTCTTCGGCCGCCCGGTGGTGGTGCCGCCGCCCGGCGAGTACGTGGCTGACGGCGCGGCCCGGCAGGCCGCCTGGGTCGCGCTGGGTGGCGACACCCCGCCCACCTGGTCGGTCGGCGACACCGACGAGTACACCGGCGAGGCGGTCCCCGCCATCCGCGAGCGCTACGCCCACGCCCGGGGGTAAGGAAGGGCCCCTTCTTAACGCCTGTGGTAGAGGAGGGGCCCCTTCTTAACACGCGCGTCGGCCGGGGGCGGTGTCCCGGAACCGGCCCGCACCTGATTGGCTGCCCTGCATGACGGGCACGAAGGTCTCCCGGCGCGGGAACGCGGCACACCGGTTCTACAGCGTCGTGGTCTTCGTGGTGCTCGCCTCGCTGGACAACGTGGCGATCGGCCTGGTGCCCCCGCTGTACGGGCCGATCTCCACCGCCCTCGACGTACCCCAGCGGATGCTCGGCCTGGTCACCGCCGTCAGCTTCCTGGTCAGCGCGGTGGCGGCGGTGGGCTGGGCGTACGTCGGGGACCGCACCAACCGCAAGCCGCTGCTCATGGTCGGCACGCTGCTCTGGGCCGCCGGCACCGCCGGCAGCGCGCTCGCCGGGGGGTACGCGACGTTCCTGGCCGCGCAGTTCGTCGGCGCGGTCGGGCTGGGCGCGGTGGGCTCGGTCGGCTTCTCCGTGGTCACCGACCTGATCTCGCCGCGCCGACGCGGCCTGGTGATGAGCTTCTGGGGGCTGTCCCAGGGCGTCGGCACGCTGGCCGGGACGCTGCTCGGCGGCGTGCTCGGGGCGACCGACTGGCGGCGGCCGTTCCTGCTGCTGACCGGCGTGGGTCTGGCCGCCACGGTGGCGTACCTGTTCACCTACGACATCCGGCGCGGGCAGAGCGAACCGGAGCTGGCCGGGGCGATCGACGCCGGGAACGAGTACGACTACCGGATCAGCCGCGCCGACCTGCCCCGGATCCTGGCCCGCCGGACCAACCGCTGGCTGATCCTGCAGGGGCTGACCGCCCAGGCCGCGTTCGGCTCGCTGGTCTGGCTGCCGGTGCTGTTCAGCCAGCGGGCCGAGGCGCAGGGCTACTCGCCGGCGACGGCCGTGGTGGTGGGCAGCGTCTTCGCCACCCTGTTCCAGCTCGGCGGGGTGTTCTCGATCGTGGGCGGCCTGGTCGGCGACGCGCTGCAACGGCGTACGCCCAGTGGCCGGGCCACCGTCGCGGCCGTCGGCATCCTCGCGGCGCTGCCGTTCTACCTGGTCCTGTTCTTCGTGCCGATCCGCATCGACGTGCCCGACGGTGCCGGGGCGGGCGCGGTGGTGACGGCGGTGCTGTCCAGCGTGCTGACCGAGCCGACGGTGGGGCTGAGCCTGCTCACCGCCGTGGTGGCGCTGGCGCTGACGTCGGCGAACTCGCCGAACTGGTTCGCGCTGATCGCCGACGTCAACCCGCCCGAGCACCGGGGCACCGTCTACAGCCTGGGCAACCTCGTCAACGGCGTCGGGCGGGCGGCCGGCAACGGGCTGGTCGGGGTGGTGTTCGCCGCGCTGCGTACGGCCTTCCCGCCGCCGTTGAACTACGCGGTCGGGCTGGCCGCGTTCCAGCTCTTCTTCATCCCGACCGGGATCATGTACTGGCTGGCCGCGCGTACGTCGCCGCGGGACATAGCGCAGGTGCACGACCTGCTGCACGCCCGCGCCGACCGCCTGGAAGGAAGGGCCCCTTCTTAACGGTGAGTGTTAATAAGGGGCCCTTCCTATACCGGAGGCGTTAATAAGGGGCCCTTCCTTACACCACCCGGAACCAGACGGTGACGTCCGTGGGGACCGTGGCGTCGTCCAGCGGCGCGCTCGACACCAGCACCTGCGCGCCGGCCGGCAGCGGCGCCGGGTCGGCCCCGAAGTTCGTCAGCACGGTGAGGTCGCCGTTGGTGAACGTGAGCACCTCGTCGCCGGAGGACAGGAACCGCAGCGGGCCCCGGGCCAGCGCGTGCTCGCGGCGCAGCCGCAGCGCGGTCCGGTACAGCTCGTACGTCGACCCGGGCACGCCGCGCTGCCGGTCCAGCGCGTACTCGGCCCAGGTCGACGGCTGGGGCAGCCAGCTCGCGTCGGTCGGCCCGAAGCCGTACGACGGGGCGTCGGCCTCCCACGGGATCGGCACCCGGCAGCCGTCCCGGCCGCGCTCGGTGTGCCCGCTGCGCGCCCAGGTCGGGTCCTGGCGGGCCTCGTCGGGCAGCGTGGTGTGCTCCGGCAGCCCCAGTTCCTCGCCCTGGTAGAGGTAGGCGGAGCCGGGCAGCGCGAGCATCAGCAGGCTGGCTGCCCGGGCCCGGCGCAGACCCAGCGCGGCGTCCGGCTGCGGGTCGTCCACGCCGACGCCGTTGGCCCGGCCACCGGCGGTGCCCAGCCCCAGCCGGGAGGCGTGCCGGACCACGTCGTGGTTGGACAGGACCCAGGTGGTGGGCGCGCCGACGGAGTCGGTGGCCTCCAGCGAGCGGGTGATCACCGCGTACTGGGCCGGCGCGGTCCAGGCGGCCAGCAGGTACTCGAAGTTGAACGCCTGGTGCATCTCGTCCGGGCGCACGTACCGGGCCAGCCGCTCGGCCGGCTCCACCCACGCCTCGGCGACCAGGATCCGCTCACCGGGGTACGAGTCGAGGACCCGCCGCCACTCCCGGTAGATCTCGTGCACGCCGTCCTGGTCCCACATCGGCGGGCGCGGCTTGTCCACCTCGCTGCCGGAGAGGATCTCCTGCGGCTCCTGCCAGTCGGCCAGGTCGGCCTGCTTGATCAGGCCGTGCGCCACGTCCACCCGGAAGCCGTCCACGCCCCGGTCCAGCCAGAAACGCAGCACGTCGAGGAACTCCGCGCGCACCTCCGGGTTGTCCCAGTTGAGGTCGGGCTGGCCGGAGTCGAACAGGTGCAGGTACCACTGTCCGTCCGGCAGCCGCGTCCAGGCGGGGCCGCCGAAGACGCTCACCCAGTCGTTCGGCGGCTCGGCGCCGTCCGGGCCCTTGCCGTCGCGGAAGACGTAACGCTGCCGCTCCGGGCTGCCCGGGGCGGCCGCCACCGCCTCGGTGAACCAGCGGTGCGCGGACGAGGTG
Source organism: Micromonospora sp. C41 (assembly GCF_018070485.1). Lineage (NCBI taxonomy): Bacteria > Bacillati > Actinomycetota > Actinomycetes > Micromonosporales > Micromonosporaceae > Micromonospora > Micromonospora sp. C41. The sequence goes on from NZ_JAGPXP010000010.1 coordinate 88,827, forward strand.
TGGTTGGGCACCAGGTCGACGATCACCCGTAGCCCGCGCGCCTTCGCCTCGGCGATCAGCTTGTCGGCGTCGGCGAGCGTGCCGAACAGCGGGTCGACGTCGCGGTAGTCGGCCACGTCGTACCCGGCGTCGGCCTGCGGGGACGGATAGAACGGGGACAGCCAGAGCGCGTCGACTCCCAGCTCGGCGAGGTGGTCGAGCCGGGAGGTGATGCCCGGCAGGTCGCCGATGCCGTCGCCGTCGGAGTCGGCGAACGAGCGCGGGTAGACCTGGTAGATCACCGCCTCGGTCCACCAGCCGGTGCCCGGGGCCTGCTGCGTCGCGTCGGTGTTCAGCGCCTTACTCCTGTCTGGGTGGTGCGGGGACGAGCAAGTTGGTTCAGTGTGCCCGCGGCGGCGCTGTCGATTCGCGCACCACCAGGCGAGTGGGGAGGATCACCGGGGGTGGCGTCCCGTCGTCGGTGCCGGCGCCGCGCGGCGCGGGCACCAGGCCGGGGTACGGCTCGGTGGCCCGTACGCCGAGCGGGTCGAGCAGGATGCGGGCGGCGAGCAGTCCCTGGTCGGCGGCGGGCTGGGCGATCGTGGAGAGCCCGAGCACACCGGCGAGGTCGTGGTCGTCGATGCCGATCACGCTCACGTCCTGCGGCACCCGTAGCCCGGCGTCGCGCAGCGCGGTGACCGCGCCCATCGCCATCTCGTCGCAGGCGGCGAAGATGGCCGTCGGCGGCTCGCCCCGGGCCAGCAGCTCGGCGGTGGCCCGGGTACCCCCGTCGATGGTGAACCGCGACTCGACGTCGAGGCTCGGGTCGGGCCGCAGCCCGGCGGCCCGCAACGCCTCCTGGTAGCCGCGCCGCCGGTCCAGGTGGGTGGTGAAGGCCAGTTCGTCGTCCGGGTCGCCGGAGATGTGCGCGATCCGGGTGTGGCCGAGGTCGAGCAGGTGGCGGGTGGCGGTCCGGGCGGCGGCCACGTCGTCGATCCGGACGCAGGGCCACCCGGGCACCTCGCTGCCGGAGCTGATCGTCACGCCGGGCAGGTCCAGGTTCGTCAGCGCGTGCACGTCCGCCGCGCGCAGCGGGGTGGCGACCAGGATGATCGCGTCCACGCGCTTGTGCAGGCTCGCCGTGCGCAGCACCCGCTGGCGGGTCTGCTCCCGGCCGCCGAGGTTGTAGAGCAGCAGGTCGTAGCCGCTGTCCTGGAGGAACTCCTCGACCGCCTCGACCACCGTGCCGAAGAACCACCTGGTGATCCGGGGCACCACCACCGCGACCGTGCCGGTCCGGCCGCCGGCCAGCCGGCTGGCGCTCGGGGACACCGCGTACTGGAGCTGCTCGGCGGCGGCGAGCACCCGCCGCCGGGTCGCGGCCGAGACCGTCGGCAGGCCCCGCAGCGCCCGGGAGACGGTGGCCGTGGAGACCCCGGCCAGCCGGGCGACGTCGTCAATTCTGGTCATCGTGTGGGCTCCCCGCCGTGACCCGGGCCCCGCCGCCGGCCGTGCCGGCGGCGGGGCGCGGATCAACCCTTGACGCTGCCGGCGAGCAGGCCTCGCACGAAGAAGCGCTGGAGGGACAGGAACACGATCAGCGGTACGACGATCGACACGAACGCGCCGGCCGTCAGCCGCTGCCACTCGTTGCCCCGGGTGCCGGCCAGTTCCGCGAGCCGGACCGTCAGCGGGGCGGTCTCGTCGCCGCCACCGGCGAAGATCAGCGCGACCAGCAGGTCGTTCCAGACCCAGAGGAACTGGAAGATGCCGAACGCCGCCAGCGCGGGCATGATCAGCGGCAGCACGATGGTGCGGAAGATCTTCGGGTGGGTGGCCCCGTCGACCCGGGCCGCCTCCATCAGGTCGCCGGGAAGCTGCGAGATGAAGTTGTGCAGCAGGAACACGGCGAACGGAAGCGCGAAACAGGTGTGCGCGAACCACACCTGGGCGAACTTCTGCTCGTCGACCAGATCCCACGCGGGCAGGATCTGCACCCCGGCGATCGTGACGCCGGTGGAGAAGAACCGCAGCAGCGGCACCAGGGCCATCTGCAGCGGCACGATCTGCAGTGCGAAGATGCCGATGTAGACCCAGTCCCGCCCCTTGAAGTTCATCCACGCCAGCGCGTACGCCGCGAGCGACGCGAACGCGAGCGGGAAGAGCACCGAGGGGATGGTGATCGCCAGCGAGTTGATGAAGTAGCTGGCCAGCTGCCCGGACGAGCCGGAGCTGAACAGCACCTCCTGGTAGTTCTCCAGCGTGATCTGCGGGTCGCTGAAGAACGTCCACCACCCGGTGGTCTTGATCTCGTTCTCCGGCCGGAGCGAGGAGATGAACAGGCCGAAGGTCGGGATCGTCCAGAGCATCGCGATCACGACCGACACGAGCGTGGCGGTACGGCTGTTCAGACGCTTGCGCACCCGGGCGCCCCGGGTGGCCGGTTCGGTGGCCTGGGCGCCGACTCCGACGGTGGGCGTGGTGGTGGTCATCTCAGCCCTCCCGCTGCTTGCGCAGGTTGCGGATCTGGTAGATCACGATCGGGATCACCAGGACGAACAGGAACACCGCCAGCGCCGAGCCCTGCCCGTTCTCCTGGTAGCGGAACGCCTGGTTGTACATCTCGGTCGCGATCACGTTCGTGTCGTAGTTGCCGTTGGTGGCGGTGCGGACGATGTCGAAGACCTTGAGCGTGGCGATGGAGATCGTCACCACCACGACGATCAGCGCCGGCCGGATGCTCGGAATGGTGATCCGCCAGAACATCTGCCAGGCGGTGGTGCCGTCGAGCCGGGCCGCCTCGACGATGTCGGCCGGGATGGCCTTGATCGCGGCGGAGAGCACCACCATGGCGAAACCGGCCTGGATCCACACCATGATCACGATGAGCAGGAACGTGTTCAGCGGCGAGTCCAGCAGCCACTGCTTCGGTTCTCCGCCGAGGCTCACCACGATCTGGTTGAGCAGGCCGATCTGGTCGCCCTCGCCCCGGTAGGCGTAGACGAAGCGCCAGATGATGGAGGCGCCGACGAACGAGATCGCCATCGGCAGGAAGATCAGGGACTTGGCGACGGCCTCGAACCGTGCCTTGTCCACCAGGACCGCGTAGATCAGGCCGAACGCGGTGGCCACCAGCGGCACCAGCAGCACCCAGATCAGCGTGTTGACCAGGACCCGGACGATCGAGTCCTCGGCGAACATCCAGCGGTAGTTGTCCAGTCCCACCCAGTTGCTGCTGCTGGAGTCCATGAAGGAGAGCAGCGTGGTGCGGATGGCCGGCACCACCAGTCCGACGGCGAGCAGCAGCAGCGTCGGCAACAGGAAGAAGAACGCGAACGCGCCCTCGCGCTGCTTGGGCCGGCGGGGCAGCGGCGTGCCGCTCACCGAGGCGGCGACCAGTTGCGCCTCCCGGCGCCGGGCGAAGTACGACGGCACCACGTCGAGGAGCAGGAGCAGCCCGCCCACCACCGCGACGAAGGCGATCAGCCCGTACATCAGCATGAGGAACTTCGGCTGCTCCGCCGCGAAGTCGAACTCCATCGACCCTCCTTCAAGGGTTCGGCTAGCAGAGGTGGCCCGGTCCGGGGGAACCGGACCGGGCCACCTGCTAGATCACTTCCAGCTGCCCTCGATGTCGTTCAGGACGGAGTTGGTGTCCTTGCCGTTGATCCAGGCCACCATGCCCTTCCAGAAGGTGCCGGCGCCGACCGCGGCCGGCATCAGGTCCGAGCCGTCGAAGCGGAAGACCGTCTTCTCGTCCTGGAGGATGCCCACGGAGAGCTTGTCCACCGGGTTCGGCACGTTGTTGATGTCCAGCTTCTTGTTCGCGGACACCCAGTCACCGATCTTGGCGCGGCTGTTGGCGTACTCGCCGGAGGCCAGGTAGGTCTGCACCGCCTGGACCTCGGGACGGTCGGCGAACGCGCCGACGAACTCGCCGCCACCCAGCACCGGCTTGCCCTTGGCCGGGTCGATGGCCGGGAAGTAGAACGCGAAGACGTCGCCGTCCTCGGCCACCTTGGTGCCCTCGGGCCACTGGTTGGCGTAGAAGGACGCCTGGCGGTGCATCGCGCACTTGCCGGTGGTGATCGGCGTGCCGCCCTCCTGGAAGGCGGTGGTGGAGATGCTCTTGACGCCGCCGAAGCCGCCGTTCATGTACTTCTCGTTCTTCAGGATGGTGCCGGCCCGGTTGAGCGCGTCAGCAACCTGCGGGTCGTTGAACGGGATCTGGTGGGTGGTCCACTTGTCGTAGACCTCCGGGCCGCCGGTACGCAGCAGCACGTCCTCGATCCAGTCGGTGGCCGGCCAGCCGGTGGCGTCACCGGACTCGATGCCGGCGCACCACGGCTTGGTGCCGCTGGCCGCGATCTGGTCGGAGAGCTTGATCAGGTCGTCCCACGTGGTGGGGACGGTCCAGCCCTTGTCCTTGAAGGTCTTCGGCGAGTACCACACGAAGGACTTCACGTTCGAGCCGAGCGGGGCGCCGTAGAGCTGGCCGTTGACGGTGCTGTACTTCAGCCAGTCGGGGGAGTAGTTCTGCTCGGCCATCGCCTTGGTGTCGGCGCCGACCGGCTTGAGCTTGCCCGAGTCGACGAAGCGCTTCAGCAGGCCCGGCTGCGGGATGAAGGCGAGGTCGGGGGCGTTGCCGCCGTCGACCCGGACCGGGAGCTGCGCCTCGAACTCGGCGTTGCCCTCGTGGTCGATCTCGATGCCGGTGCAGTCCTCGAACTGCTTCCAGGACTCGTTGAGGCGGTCGGCCTCGATCTCCCGGATGGAGGAGTAGATGGTCACCTTCTTGCCGTCGTGACCTTCGTACTTCTCGTATGCGGCGCATTCGGCCGATCCGGCCTTGTCGCTCTTCTTGTCATCGCCGGTGCCGCAGGCGGCGACACCGAGCGCCAGCCCCAGGACGCCGGCGACCGCGAGCGTCTGGCGCGATCTGGCAAACGCCATGCCGATCTCCTTCCTTGCCGGCGCGTGGGGGGATCGAACCCGCGCCGGTCCGATGGTCGTCCTCACATGTAAGCGCTTGCATCGTGTCGGGTCCACCCCTAACCGGACACGGCCCGGTAACAATCCCGAAACCCTGGCCAGGGGCTTGGGTGCGCTCCCACGAATCTTCCCGGGAACGGAACTTTCTGTCAGGATGTCCGCATCACATTGAAGACTTTCAACATTGGAGGCAGTGGATGCGTAAGCGATGGCTCGCCCTCGGGGCGAGCGCGACGGTCCTGGCGGCGACCCTCGTGCCGGCCGCGCCGGCGATGGCCGCGCCGACGTTCAAGGTCCCGTTCCCCTGCAACCAGTCCTGGTCCGGTCAGACCCGGACCAACCACAGCCCGGCGAACGCCATCGACTTCAACCGCACCGACGACGCCGGCGACCCGGTCGTCGCCAGCGCGCCCGGCACCGTCGACGTGGTCACCAACCTCGGCGACACCAGCTACGGCAAGTACGTCCGGATCAACCACGGCGGCGGCCACACCACCTACTACGCCCACCTGAGCGCCTTCAACGTCTCCGTCGGGCAGACCGTCGGCTACGGCCGGGTGATCGGGTACGTCGGCACGACCGGCGGCTCCACCGGCCCGCACCTGCACTACGAGCAGCGCATCGACGGCAGCTCGGTGAAGATCAAGTTCAACGGCGTCCAGGCGCTCTACTGGGGCACCAAGACCTACACCAGCGACAACGGCTGCGGCGGGACGAACACCGGCCAGGGCACCGTGAACACGGCCGGCTCCCCGCTGACGGTCCGCTCCGGCCCCGGCACCGGCTACAGCTCGGTCGGCACGGTCGCCGACGGGGCGAAGGTGACCATCCAGTGCCAGACCAGTGGCACCAGCGTCAGCGGCACCTACGGCACCAGCTCGATCTGGGACCGGATCGGCTCCGGCCGGTTCATCTCCGACGCCTACGTCTACACCGGCTACGACGGCTACATCCCCGGCGTACCCCGCTGCTGAGCCCGGCGGGCGCGGGGGCGACCGGCCCTCGCGCCCGTACCGGTCAGGAGTTCAGCCGCCACACCGCGAAGTTCAGCGCGGACGCGAACGTCACCCACGCCCAGTACGGCAGCATCAGCAGCGTGGCCGGCCGGGAGACGCGCCGGAACAGGACCACGGTCACGCCGATCGCCAGCCACATCAGCACGATCTCGGCGAACGCCAGCCCGTACGCCCCGGCGCCGAAGAACAGCGGGGTCCAGATCGCGTTCAGCACGAGCTGCACCACCCAGGCCCAGAGCGCGGGGCCGAACCCGACCCGGCGCCAGACCAGCCAGCCGGCGATCGCGATCAGCGCGTAGAGGACCGTCCAGACCGGGCCGAACAGCCACGACGGCGGCGCCCACGCGGGTTGCTCCAGGCTCTGATACTCGGCGGAGGTGCCCTGCACACCCAGCCCGCCGATCGCGGCCGCGGCGAAGGTGGCGGCGCCGAAACCGAGCAGCGCCCACCACTTCCGGGCGCCGGTGGTGCGCCGGGTGACACTCTGCGACGTCTCCATGGTCGAGATGTTTCCGCTCGACCGGCCCGGCAAACGCCGGCCCGGACGCGGAAAAGCCGGAGTCACCCGGCCCGGGTGTTCCGGTCCGGCAGGACGGAACACCCGGGCCCGGCGACCCCGGCGGGTACGAGAACCGCTGTTACGTGTTGAAGATGCTGACGCCACCCGGGCCGACCAGGAGGCCGACGACGATGAGGACGATGCCCCAGAGGATCTGCCGGCGGAACAGGGCGAGAATTCCGGCGACCACCAGTACGACTGCGAGAATCCAGAGAATCAGCTCCATGTCGGCTGAATACCCGTGCGCCCGATCCCGGAAACCTCCCGGTCAGTCGAGCTGGTCACCGCCCAGGTGGAAGACGCTGTACGCCTGCTTGATCACCGGGTGCGCCACGTTGCGGACCCGCACCCCGCCCGGCGTGGTGCCGCGCTCGGTGCCGTGGTGGGCGTGCCCGTGCAGCGCCAGCGCGGTGGGCGCGGCGTCGATCGCCTGCCCGAGCTGGTAGCAGCCGAGGAACGGATAGATCTCCAGCGGCTCGCCGGCGAGCGTGTCCGGCACGGGGGAGTAGTGGGTGAGCGCGACGAGCGCGTCGCAGTCCAGCGAGAGCAGCGCGTCGGCGAGCGCGTCGGCGCTCTCCCGGGTGGTCCGTACGAACGCCTTCATCTCCGGCTCGCCGAAGTCGCTGGCGCAGCGCCCGGCGAACCCGCCGCCGAACCCCTTGACGCCGGCCACCCCGAGCCGCCCGCCCGGCGTGTCCACCACGACGCCGGTGCCCTCCAGCACCGTGATCCCGGCGTCCTCCAGCACCTTCACCACCTGCGGCACCTGGTCGCACTGGTGGTCGTGGTTGCCGAGCACGGTGATCACCGGTACGCCGAGATCGCCGAACTCCCGGGCCACGCAGCGCGCCTCGGCCTCGGTGCCGTGCCGGGTCAGGTCACCGGCGAGCAGCAGCGCGTCGGCGGAGCCGGGCAGCTCCTCCAGCGCCGGACGGAACCGGCCCACCACGTCCTCGTCCAGATGCACGTCGCCGACGGCGGCGATCCGGATCACCATCGAACCTCCCTCACGGCAGCTCCTCGACCTGGGTGGGCGCCTGCGTGCGGATCACCCCGATGTCGCTCGTCACGTGGGTGTCCGGGAAGCGCTCGGCCACCCGGCGCAGGATCTCCTCCCGCCGGTGCGGGCTCTCCACCTCGCCGTAGAGCACCAGCCCGTTCTCCCGCCGCACCACGGTGATGCCCTGCTCGGCCACCGTCGGGTCCTCGGCCAGCATGCTCTGGATCTCCGCCTCGACGTACTCGTCGGGGGGAACGTCGCCGGACAGTCCGGTCACAGGGTCTCCCTTCCGCCGGGCGCGCCGCCGGGCAGCACGTCCAGCCGGTCGAGCAGCACCAGGAACGCCTCCGCGTACGGCGAGTGCTGCGTCTCCTTCCGTACCCGTTCCCAGTCGATCTGCTCCCGCAGCGAGCGGGCCAGCGGCAGGGCGCGGGCGAAGTCGCAGTAGTGCTGCGAGAAGCTCAGCAGCTTGTGCACCATGAGCTGGCTGGCCGAGAGCACCGGCATGTGGATGGCGTCGACCGGGCGCACGATCGTGTCGGCGAACGTCTCCTCGGTCACCGGCGTCTCCACCGGCCGGTGGATCAGGTCCACCATCCGGTCCTCGTCGTAGACCTTGACCAGCCAGTCCTCCGGCGGGCGCTCGGCGGTGAAGCCGGCCTCGACGAGCGCCTCCAGCGCCCGGTCGACGTCGACCTCGCGGAGCAGGAAGTCCACGTCGTGGTCGCTGGAGTGGCCGCCGTGCGCGTACACCGCGAAGCTGCCACCCAGCGCGAACGGGATCTCGGACTGTTTGAGCACGGCGGCGACCTTCTTCAGCGTGTGCACCAGGGTCTCGTCCCCGCGCTCGGCCATCTGCGGCTCCCTCGTCGTCATGGGCGGTGGGATCACGTTGCGTACCCGGCGGACGCTCCGGTCACACCTGTTGCGGCGCGATCGGCCCGCCAGGGCAGGAAAGCGACATACAGGCCGGTGTGGGCGTCGGTCGGATAACCTCGGGAGGGTGGCCAGCTCACTGCGGACGCGGCGGGGCAGGGCCCGACTGCGTGCCGTCGCCCTGATCGGCATCGACGGCTCAGGCAAGACCACCCAGGCGCACCGGCTCGCCCAGGCCCTCACCGCCGCCGGCCACCCCGCGACGTACCACCGCAACGCCGGTGGCCGCCGCTGGCTCGGCCGCGTCGCCCAACGGATCGGCCGTCCGGACGCGCAGCGGCTCGTCGGGCGTGACGGCCTGCTCGTGGTCGAGTCGGCGCTGCGCTGGCTGGCCATCGCGCTCGCGCTGCTGAGCTGCCTGGTCACTGGCCGTACCGCGGTGATGGACCGCTGGTCATACTGCCAGTACGCGAGCATCCGGGCGCACGGCGGGCAGCGGTGGGAGCGGCTGGTCCGGGCCGGCTACCGGGTCTTCCCGGCGCCCGCTGTCACGTTCCTGCTCACCGTCGACCCGGCCGAGGCGTACCGCCGGATCGAGCGGCGCGGCACCGACCACGAGAGCATGGCCTGGCTGACCGACGCGGACACCGCCTACCGGAGGCTGCCGGAGTACGGCGGCTTCGTGGTGGTGGACGGCAACGGCCCACCGGAGGAGGTGGCCCGCCGGATCCGGGCGCACCTGAGCGAGTGGCTGCCCGACGATCCGTCCGCCGGTCCCGGCCCGGCTCCGGGCGGCCCTCCACGTCCGGCCGGCGGGGCGGGCCGCGACGGCCCGGTGCCGGTTCAGGCCCGGCCGTAGACCGGGATGCCGGCGCCGCTCGTGGGCGCCGACTCGGGGGAGGCCAGGAACCGGATCACGCCGGCGATCTGCGCCGGAGGCACCCAGCGCCGGTGGTCGGCGTCGGGCTGGGCGGCCCGGTTGGCCGGGGTGTCGATGACGCTCGGCAGCACCGTGTTGCACCGCACCCCGCGCTGGCGGTACTCGACCGCGACCGCGTCGGCGAACGCCCGCACCGCGGCCTTGGCGGTGACGTAGCCCGAGGCGCCCGGGAACGGCGACACCGCCGCCCGCGCGGAGACGCAGACCACGGCGCCGTCACCGGTCGCCACGAGGTGCGGCAGTGCCGCCCGGGTCACCAGGTAGGTCGGGCGCAGGTTGAGCCGCAGCATCCGCTCGAACTCCTCGACCGGGGTCTCGTGCACCAGGCCGCCCGCGGCGTACCCGCCGACCAGGTTGACCACCGCGCGCAGTGGCGCGGCCGGCTCGGCGGTCGCGACCTCGACCGCCCGCGCGGCCCCCTCGGGGGTCAGCAGGTCGGCCACGACCCGGACCGGGCCGTCGTCCGTCCCGGCCTCCCGCTGGGGTACGACCACCCGCCAGCCTGCGTCGAGGAAGGCGGCGGTGACCGCGCCGCCCAGCCCACCCGTGCCTCCGGTGACCAGCACCGTGCGTTCCGTCATGGACACACACGCTAGTCAACCGTCGTGCCGACCGACCGGTGACCCGCACGGGCCGTCCGGACCGTCCGGCCGAGGCCGACCAGGCAGGCCCTGCCGCGCGACGGCGGACCGGCACGTCGGGCGGCAGGAGTGACTCGACCGGACCGGTTGAGGCGGTGGGGCTGCGACAATGGGATCCTTGGCCCGGGGGCGGGCACGGAAGACGGTAAATTTCCCGATACGCGGTGTCATGGTTGACGCTCACGCGCTCTGAAAGTAAGTTTCATCCGTGGCGAAGAGTCCGAAGATTTCTGCGAGTCACGAGCCCGGTGGACTGATCGTCCACATCAGCGGCCTGCTGCCCTCGCTGTCCCCGGCCGAACAGCGGGTGGCCCGGCTGGTCGTCGCCGATCCGGCGGACGCGGCCCGGCGCACGATCACCGACCTCGCCACCGCCGCCGAGACGTCCGAGGCGACAGTGATCCGCTTCTGCCGCTCGGTCGGCATGGACGGCTACCCCCAGTTGCGCATCCGCCTCGCCGCCGAGGCCGCCCGCCGGGTCGAGCCGCCGGACGCGCGGGTGGTCGGTGGCGACATCCCGCCGGGCGCCGACCTGGCCCAGATCATCGCCACCATCGCCTTCAACGACGCCCGAGCCGTCGAGGAGACCGCCGAGCAGCTCGACCCGGCCGTCTGCGAGCAGGTGGTCGAGGCAATCGGCGCGGCCGGCCGGATCGACGTCTACGGCGCGGGCGCCAGCGGCTTCGTCGCCTCCGACTTCCAGCAGAAGCTGCACCGCATCGGCCGCATCGCGTTCTACTTCCCGGACGTGCACACCGCGCTCACCTCCGCCGCCCTGCTCGGGCGCGGCGACGTCGCGGTCGGCATCTCGCACACCGGCACCACGTCCGACGTCATCGAGGTGCTGGAGCAGGCGCGGGCCCGGGGAGCCACCACCGTGGCGCTCACCAACTTCCCGCGCTCGCCGATCACCGAGGTCGCCGACCACGTGCTCACCACAGCCGCCCGGGAGACGACCTACCGCTCCGGCGCGACGGCCAGCCGGCTGGCCCAGCTCACCGTCGTCGACTGCCTCTTCGTCGGGGTGGCCGCGCGCAGCCGGGCCCGGACCAAGAAGGCGCTCGAAGCCACGGCCGAGGCGGTCCAGTCGCACCGGGTCGGTCCCGGGCGGAGGCGGGGATGACGGCGGGCCGGGCGGAGCGCGACGGCGTGGCGGCGATCCGGCCGGTGGTGCGTGTCGGCGCGCCGACCGAGCGGCGCAACCCGCACAGCTTCGACCTCGACCTGATGTCCACCCGGGACGTGCTCACCGTGATCAACGAGGCGGACCGGCGGGTGCCGGCCGCCGTCGCCGCGGTGCTGGACGAAATCGCCGAGACCGTCGACCTCGCGGTGGCCGCGCTGCGCGACGGACACCGCGTGCACTACTTCGGCGCCGGCACCTCCGGCCGCCTGGGCGTGCTGGACGCGGCCGAACTGGCCCCCACGTTCAACTCGCCCCGGCACTGGTTCTGCTCGCACCTCGCCGGTGGCCCGGACGCCATGTGGCGGGCGGTCGAGGACGCCGAGGACGACGAGCGCGGCGGCGCCGCCGAGGCCGCCGAGTGCGTGCGCCCGGGCGACCTGGTGGTCGGCCTGGCGGCCAGCGGACGCACCCCGTACGTCCTCGGGGCGCTCGCCGCGTCCCGGGAGCGGGGGGCCGCTACGGTGCTGCTCTGCGCGAATCCGGAGGCCCCGGCCGCCGCGTCGGTGGACGTCTTCATCGGCGTGGACACCGGGCCGGAGGTGGTCACCGGGTCGACCCGGATGAAGGCCGGCACCGCGCAGAAGCTGGTGCTCAACACGTTCTCCACGGCCGTCATGGTGCGTCTGGGCCGTGTCTACTCGAACCTGATGATCGACATGGTGGCCACCAACGCCAAACTGCGCGGTCGCATGATCTCGATCCTCGTGGAGGCCACCGGTTGCGCCGAGGAGGTCTGCCGGGTCGCGCTGCGGGAGGCCGACGGCGACCTCAAGACCGCGCTCGTCGCGCTGGTCTCCGGCGCGGAGGTGCCGGCCGCCCGGGCCGCGCTGGCCCGCTCCGCCCACCAGGTACGCGGCGCGCTCGCCCTGCTCGCCTCCTGACCGCCCCGCTCACCCCTTCTCCCGGCGATCCACCCGCCCGGCGCATCCGTCCGGCGGGTGCGACACGTATCACGTGCGGGAGGGGGACGTTCCCGCCCGTACGGATTGTTCAACGAGGCGGAGGGTAATCCTGAGCGTGGCTGAACCGACCGGTCCACGAGCGCGTATCTCGCAGTGACCAGGATCGCAACGACCCGGTGACGCGGCTCGCTGTGTTCATGGAACAGGCAATGGTGCCATTCCATGGGCGAATAGCGATTCAGCAGCTCCGGCGGGCCCCAAAAGCCGTGTCCGGAAGCCGTCCGAACCGGGCCGGTAACAGGAAACATGGACCGGGCTCTCAGCTAGTACTCAGGCATTCGTGACAGTTTCGACTCACGACATGGAATCCCCGAAGCGTCACATCTGTTGTGTAGGTGTCAGCACCTACGGGCACAGCGGAGGTTACGGGGAGGGCTGATGAACGTGGGGATGGCAAGGAACCGGGCAACCGGCGCGAGCGAGGGGACCGTGGCAATCGTGGACAAGAACATCGGCATGCGTACCGACGAGGTCGCCGAGGAGCGGGACCTGGTCGGCGTCTACCTGCACGAGATCTCCCGGACGCCGCTGCTCGACGCCGCCCGGGAGGTCGACCTCTCCAAGGCGATCGAGGCGGGCCTCTACGCCGAGCACCTGCTCGACGAAGACCGGATCCCCGAGGGCGTCGACCGGGAGGACCTGGAGCGGCTGGTCGTCGAGGGTGAGCGCGCGAAGGACCTGTTCATCCGCGCGAACCTGCGACTGGTCGTGTCCATCGCCCGGCGCTACGTGCGCTCCGGGATGCCCATGCTGGACCTGATCCAGGAGGGCAACACCGGCCTGGTCCGGGCGGTCGAGAAGTTCGACTACGAGCGGGGTTTCAAGTTCTCCACCTACGCGACCTGGTGGATCCGCCAGGCCATCAGCCGGGCGATCGCCCAGCAGGAGCGGACCGTACGGCTGCCCGTGCACCTGGTGGAGGACGTCAACCGGATGCGCAACGTGGCCCGGCAGCTCACCCGTGAGCTGGGCAGCGACCCGGAGCCGGAGCAGATCGCGACTGCCCTCGGCGTGACCGTCGAGCGGGTCAACGAGCTGGTCCGCTGGTCGCAGGACACCGTCTCGCTGGACACCCCGGTGGGCGACGACGGCGACACCAACCTCGGTGACCTGGTCGCCGACAGCGACGCGCCGTCGCCCGAGGAGATCGTGCTCACCGGCCTGGAGCGGCAGCGGATCGAGGGTCTGCTCAACCACCTCGACGACCGGTCCGCCGGCATCATGCGGGCCCGGTACGGCCTGGAGGACGGTCGCGAGCACTCGCTGACCGAGGTCGCGTCGCGGTTCTCGCTCTCCCGGGAGCGGATCCGCCAGCTGGAGATCCAGGCCCTCGGCCGGCTGCGTGAGCTGGCTCGCGCGGAGGGGCTGCAGGCGGCCTGACCTGGTAGTAATTGAGACAACGAACGGCCGGCGTCCGACAGGGGGACGCCGGCCGTTCGCCGTCCGCGTCGATCAGACCCGGCCGTAGCCGGCGATCGACATGATGTTCATACCGCGTTTGCTGACGTTGCGTCCGGCGCTGGGCGCGTCGATGATCTGGCCGTTGCCGACGTAGAGCGCCACGTGCCCGAGCCCGGAGTAGAACACCAGGTCACCCGGTTGCAGCTGGCTGCGGCTGATCCGCGTGGTGGCGTTCCACTGCCGTGCCGCGCTGTGCGGCAGCGACTTTCCGGCGGCCCGCCACGCGGCGAGCGTCAGACCGGAGCAGTCGTAGCTGCCCGGGCCGTCCTGGGCATAGCCGTAGGGCTTGCCGACCGCGCCGTAGGCGTACCGCACGGCCTTGCCGGCGTCGCCGGAGACGGCCGGGGGCTTGCCCGCCGAGCCAGCGTTGCCGGGCGCCTCGGTGGCCCGCCCGTACGCCCTGCGCCGCATCTCGTAGAGGTCGGCCAGGTCTCCCTCGATCCGCGTCTTCGCGGACTTGAGCTGCTTGGCCTGCGCCGCCTCCCGGGCGAGCGTGGCGTCCAGCCGGGTCTTCTGGTCGATCAGCCGCTGCTGGTCGGCGGTGAAGCTGGAGAGGGTGCGCTGGCGCTGGCGGGTGAGCTGGTCCAGTGTGCCCAGCCGCTCCGGCAGCGTGGCCTGGCCACCCGGGTCCAGCAGGGCCGCCGCGGTACGCATGCCGCCGGTCTTGTACGCCGTCGCCGCCAGCACGCCCACCTCGGCGCGGCTGCGCTCGGCCTGTTCCTGCAGCGGCCCGATCCGGGCCTCCAACGTGGCCGCCGTGGCCTTGTTGGCCTTGATGTCCTCGTTGAGCTTGTTGTAGGACTCGACGATTCGCTCCAGCTCAGTCGAGGACTTCTCGATCTGCTTCGTCAGCTCTGCGGGTGTGGGCTCGGCCCGGGCCACCTGCGCCGGGGCGAGCAGCGCGGCCGAGAGGCCGGCCACCGCGAGCGAGCGGAGCAGCATCCGTAAGGACGACAAGAGCGGAAAGCTCCTCTCCCACCGGCCGCCGGGCGCGTTCGCGACCCGGCGACACCGGCCCGGGGCCATCCGGGTGGATGGCTGTCGACCGGGCCGACCTGCACAACCTAACCCGTGATCGGAGTGGTCGGGAGTTCAAGCAGGGGCGAAAGTTGGCAAAGTGGCGGAAAGTGACGATGGTGCAGCATGGTGTGGCTCGCCCGATTGGTCGTTCTGGGCGGATGTCGTCAGCCACCGCCACGCAAAGTCATGACAAAGACTGAAATCGCTTCCTCTTTCCGGCGGGCCACCCGGGGCAGAACCGGCGGCCGATCGCCGAAAACCCGAGGTCAGGTGGCGGGCCCGCAACACAATGAAGCCCGGAACCGGGATTCCCGCACGGGATCCGCGTCCCCGGGAGGCCGCCGTGCAGACCGAACGCTCCGCCACCCAGCCGACCCGACCCACCTCGCCCAAACTGCTCTACGCCCGGCCCGGCATCGTCGTCACCGCCGAGCGCTTCACCGTCGGCCGCAACAGCTGGCCGGTGGCCGAGATCACCCAGGTGCGGACCGATCGCGGCCCGCACGACCGGCTCGCGATCCGCGCCGTCGCCGTGTCCGCCGCGATGATCGCCGCGGTCGGGCTGCTGCTCGGCTTCACCGGCGGCCTGCACCGGCTCACCGCCGAGGCGTACCTCCTGCTCGGCGCGGTCGGGCTGGTGCCGCTGCTGCTCGTGCTGATCGGCGACCGCTGGCGGCCCCCGGCACACGAGCTGTGGGGCCGGGTGCGGGGCACCGAGGTGCTGCTGTTCAGCAGCGACGACGAACGACAGTTCGGTCAGGTCAGCCGGGCGCTGCGCCGCGCCCGCGAGGCGGCGCGCATGGGCGGCTGGGCCGACCCACCGGCGGCCGAGCCGTGGCGACCGGCGCGGTGAGCGGCGCTCAGCCCGCGACCGGCTCCGGGGTACGCGGCTGCTGCTCGGCAGCCACCCACTGGCTCACCCGCCGCTCGGCGTAGAACGAGACGAACGGCACGGTCCCGGCGAGCATCACCAGCAGCATCCGCTTCAGCGGCCAGTTCGCCCGGCGGGACAGGTCGAACGTGAGCGCCAGATAGAGCATGTACAGCCAGCCGTGCGCCACGCCGACCACGCCCACCACGCTCGGGTTGTCGAAGCCGTACTTCAGCGGCATGCCGATCAGGACCAGCACCACGAGCGCCACGCCCACGATCCAGGCGATCACGCGGTACCGGGTAAGGGCTCCGCCCACCGTCGTCCGTCCTTCCGCACCGGCCTCAGCCGGGATAGTCGCCGGGCCGGGCGCCCGGATTGGCGTTCAACCAGGATAGATAGCGGTTGTACGCGGCCAGCTCGGCGTCGTCCGCCCCGTCGGCCGGGGCGGCCGGCGTCCGCACGACGCGCACCGGGCGGCGTACCGCCGGGGTGGTGACGGCCGGCTCGGCGCCGGCAGCCGCCGACGGCGCCGGATCGGCCGTCGGCTGCGCGTCGCCCGGCGGCGTCGCCCGCAGCGTCTGGCGGACCTCCCGCCACCAGACGAAGATCACGAAACCGGCGAACACCGGCCACTCGATCGCGTAACCGAAGCTGATCGCGTTGCCCCCGGCGGCGCGGGTGACCTGCCACCAGCCCATCCCGAGGCAACCCGCCACCAGCACGACCATGGCCACGTGGCGGACGATCCACGCCGGTGTCCAGAGCCGTTCCATGCCCACGAGAGTACCGGGACTCCCCGGGCGTCTCCGACACGGCGTCGTAGTCCGGGCGGTGGTTTGGTGGCACGCCCGCTGGGCATCCGAACAGGTGCCAACCCGAACGAGACGAGGGGGCGACGATGACCGAATCGGTACGCCGGGACGCGAGCCCGGAACAGCGGGTCGCGGAGTGGGACGGCGATCACGCCCGCACCGTCGACGGCGAGCAGCTCGGGGTGGACCCGGTGGAGCTGGGCGACGAGGACCTGGTCCGGGAGATGCAGAGCCTGCACCGCACCCGGCTGGACACGCTGCGCCACGCCACCGACTCGGCGCTCGCCAACCACCTGCGGCGCACCGCCGAACTGGAGACGGAGTACCTGGCCCGGCACCCCGGCCGGGAGGTCGACCCGAGCCGGCTGCGGGACGCCTGATGGGCAGCCACGCCGAGCGCGGCATGTCCGCGCCGCCGGAGGTGGTGTTCAACACCGCCACCGATCCGGACCGCTCCTCGGCCTGGCTGCCCGAGCGGCTGCGCAACTCCGGCACCTGCCGGGTCGAGGTCGTCGACGCCGACGACATGCGCGCCCGGTGGAGCGCCGCGGACTGGTCCGCCGAGATCGACGTGGAGCCGGCCGACGCGGGCGGCGCCCGGGTCCGGCTCGACCTGGCCGGCCCGGACCACGACCTGGCCGACGAGATCCTGGCCAACCTCGACCGCGAGGTGGCCGACAACCTGACCGCCGGCTGAGCCCGGCCGCACGACGAGCACGAGGAGGCCGGGTTGACCGGGAGTGGCCTGAAGCAGAAGGTGGCGCGCCTGCGCCAGGCGTACGCGCCGCACGAGCACCGGCCGCTGGAGGGCTACCTGAAGGCGATGGGCACGTACGCGGGCGTGACCGCCGCGCTCGTCGGCCTGGTCCGGGCGACCGGACGGCCGGTGCCCGAGCGGCCCACGCCGGCGGACGTGGTGCTGCTCTCGATCGCCACGCACAAGCTCAGCCGGCTGCTGTCCAAGGACGCGATCACCAGCCCGCTGCGGGCGCCGTTCACCCGCTACGACCACCCGATCGGCAGCGGCGAGGTGATGGAGCAGGTCCGCGACGAGGGCAGCCCCACCCGGCACGCGCTCGGCGAGCTGGTCAGCTGCCCGTTCTGCCTGGCGGTCTGGGTCGCCACCGGGCTCACCGGCGGCCTGGTGCTGGCGCCCCGGCTGACCCGGCTGGTCGCCACCGCGCTGACCGCGGTGGCCGCCTCCGACTTCCTCCAGATGGGGTACGCGGTCGCCCAGCAGGCGGCCGAGGGCGGTCACCACGAGGCGTGAGGGATGCGGACACGAAAGGGGCCGGCGCACGCCGGCCCCTTTTCGCGCGTCTCCCACGGTCAGGTGGGGGTGGTGCCGTGGTCCTCGCCGGCCCAGCCGCGCGACGCCTCCGGCTCCCGCTCCTCCTCGTCCTCCCCGGTGACGATGTCCCGGTCCACAGCGGTGCGCTCGTGCTCGTTGGCGAAGTCCGGCTCCGGCAGCGTGTCGACGCCCTCCGGGGGCTGGCCGAGCGCCGCCAGGTGCTCGTGCTCGGGGTTGCGGTCGGTCATGTCGCGTCCTCTCGTCTTCCGGGGGCTCAGGCGACCGTGCCGCCCAGCAGATCGGCCGCCTCGTCCGCCGCGTACTCGCCCTGGGGGAGCGCGGCGATCCGGGTGAGCAGCTCCGCGGGGAGTTCGGCGGCCACCGCCCGGCGGTAGATGTCCGCCTGGGTGATCCGCTCCTGGCCGTGGTAGATGTCGTCGAGCAGGTCGTCGAGCGGCCGCGTGTCGGGCTGCTCGGTCACGGGCGCGTCATCGGTCACGCCGACCACCTACCCGGCGCCGAACCGGTCAAACTCGCCCCAACCCCGCTCAGGCCGGCGCCGGCAGCGTGGCCCGGCGGGCCCGGACGGCCTGGGCCAGGTGCTCCAGGACCTCGGCAGTGGTGTCCCACCCGATGCAGGCGTCGGTGACCGACTGGCCGTACGCCAGCTCCCGGGTCGGGTCCAGGTCCTGCCGGCCGGGCACCAGGAAGCTCTCCAGCATGATGCCGACGATCCCGCGCTGACCGGCGGCGAGCTGGGCGGCCACGTCGGCGGCGACCAGCGGCTGGTTGCGGTGGTCCTTGCCGCTGTTGGCGTGGCTGGCGTCGACCACCACCCGCTCCGGCAGGCCCGCGGCGCGCAGCAGCTCCAGCGCCCCGGCCACCGACTCCGCGTCGTAGTTCGGCCGGCCGCCCCCGCCGCGCAGCACCAGGTGCCCGTCCGCGTTGCCCCGGGTGTGCATGATCGCCGGGGTGCCGGAGACGTCGATGCCGGGGAAGACGTGCGGCACCCCGGCCGCCCGGATCGCGTCCACGGCGGTGGCGATGCTGCCGTCGGGGCGGTTCTTCATGCCGATCGGCATGGACAGCCCGGAGGCGAGCTGCCGGTGCACCTGGCTCTCCACCGTCCGCGCGCCGATCGCGCCCCAGGCCACCGTGTCCGCGATGTACTGCGGGGTGATCGGGTCGAGGAACTCGCAGCCCACCGGCAGGCCCAGCCGCAGCACGTCGAGCAGGAGCGCCCGCGCGGTACGCAGACCGGTGTTCACGTCGCCGGACCCGTCCAGCGCCGGGTCGTTGATCAGGCCCTTCCAGCCCACCGTCGAGCGCGGCTTCTCGAAGTAGACGCGCATCACCACGAGCAGGTCGTCGGCGACCCGGGCGGCGGCCTCGCGCAGCCGGCCCGCGTACTCCAGGGCGGCGGCCGGGTCGTGCACGGAGCAGGGGCCGACGACGACGAGCAGCCGGTCGTCGTCGCGGTCCAGCACCCGGCCGACGGCACGGCGGCCCGCCACGACGGCCTCGGCCAGCGGGGTCTCGAGCGGCAGGTGGTGGTGCAGCAGGGCCGGGGTGGTCAGCGGCACCACACGGTCGATGCGCTGGTCGATGACCCGATGGGCGTCCTGGGACGTGGTCACGGTGGGGATTCCTTCCGCCGACCGTGCCCCCGTGCCGGGTCCGGGGGATCGAGCCGGCTGCTCGCATACGAAAGGGCAGGGAAAAGAATCCCTGCCCGGCCGGCTCGAAGAGGTAAGTGACGTCAGCTCATGGTCGAGTCACCGGCTCCTCCAGCCGGCTGCCTAAACCATCGATACGACCGCGTCACGTCGGCCAGCGTACCCGACGCGCGCCGGAAAGCCCGCTGTCGTTCCGAAGTGCGGAACACGGGGTATGTGATCGCCATGACCACCAGCCATGACCCCAGTGACCAGGAACGGATCGAGTCCCGGGCGCATCTGCTGCCGGAGGAGGCGGCGGCGGGCAGCGACGACGCCGAGGCGCAGGCCGACGCGATCCTCACCGAGTCCGACATCCGCGAGGCGGACCAGAACGCCGCCCCCGACACGGTGCTGGAGCACCGCACCTCCGAGCAGACCGTCACCCCCGTCGAGCCGCCCGACTGAGCGTCGCGCCCCGGGCCCGGCGGGAACCCCGGTAACTGTCGTTCCGCAACCGGGCCAGCGGGCCGGCCAGGCGCAACCCCGGCGGCACGTTGCCGATCGGATCGAAGGCGAGCGCGGCGTCCTCGGCGGCGCCGCGCTCGCCGTCGAGGCGTACCTCGCCGAACGGCCGCCACCGGCCTGCCGCCGAGGCCACCGCCAGCACCAGCCGGGGCTCGTCGGCGGCCACCGCCGCGCCCGCCCCGGCCAGGCCGCGACCCAGGTCGGGTGACTCCGGGTCGGCCAGCACGGCCAGGAACAGCCGTCGCCCGCCGGCCCGGAACGGCATGATCGACGTGTACGTCCCGGTGAAGCGCCGCCGGGGCAGCGGCAGGTTCCGCAGCACCGGCGCTGCGGCGCTGGAACTGAACAGCAGGTCCACCGGCGGCTCCGGGTCGCGGTGCAGCCGTACCGCCACGCCCAGCACGTCCGGCCAGGCGCCCGGCGTCGGCACGCCCTTGGAGAGGCGGATCGTGGCCGGCCACCGGCCCGGCAGGTCGAGCAGCGGCACCCCGGTCGGCGGTCCCGGCGTACCCCAGATCCGGACCTCGCCGCCGAACGTGCGCCCGGCCGGGTGCAGCAGGCGGGCGTGCCGGAGCCGGGCCAGCGCGGCGGCGGCGCGCTCGACGGCGGACGGTGAGGTGGCGGCCATGCCCGCACGGGTACCCCGGCGCGCACCGACGATGCTCCGGCGCGCGTGTCACCTTTCCGCCTCCGGGATCGGATAGCGTCGTCTCATGCCCGACAGCGGTTTCCCCTGGCCGATCGAGACGACCCGACTGGACAACGGCCTGCGTGTGGTGGTGAGCGAGGACCGCACCGCCCCGGCCGTGGCGGTCAACCTCTGGTACGACGTGGGCTCCCGCCACGAGCCGGCCGGACAGACCGGCTTCGCGCACCTCTTCGAGCACCTCATGTTCGAGGGTTCGGTGAACGTGGCGAAGACCGAGCACATGAAGCTGATCCAGGGCGCGGGCGGCTCGCTCAACGCGACCACCAACCCGGACCGCACCAACTACTTCGAGACCGTTCCGGCCGAGCACCTGGAGCTGGCGCTCTGGCTGGAGGCCGACCGGATGGGCGGGCTGGTGCCGGCGCTGACCCAGGAGACGCTGGACAACCAGCGCGACGTGGTGAAGAACGAACGGCGGCAGCGCTACGAGAACGTGCCGTACGGCGACGCCTGGCTGCGCCTGCTGCCGCTGCTCTACCCGCCGGGGCACCCGTACCACCACGCGACGATCGGGTCGATGGCCGACCTGAACGCCGCCGACCTGGCCACCTTCCAGGAGTTCCACAGCACCTACTACGCGCCGAACAACGCCGTCCTCACCGTGGTCGGCGACACCACCGCCGCCGAGGTGTTCGGGCTCGCCGACAAGTACTTCGGCGGGCTCGCCGCGCGCGCCGACATCCCGGCCGCGCCGGACGGCCGTACCGTGCCGGCCACCGGCCGCCCGGCGGTGGAGACGGTCACCGCCGACGTGCCCGCCCCCCGCGTCTACGTCGCGCACCGCACTCACCCGTTCGGCACCCCGGGGTACGACGTGACCACGGTGCTGGCCACCGTGCTCGGCAGCGGCCGGGGCAGCCGCCTCTACCAGCGCCTGGCCGACGGCGAGCGGATCGCCCAGCCGGACCTCGTCGGCGCGTACGGGGTGGACCTGGCGCACGCGCCCGCCCCGCTGATCGCCACCGCCACGGCCCGCCCCGGGGTGAGCGCCGAGCGGCTGCGCGACGGGCTGGCCGAGGTGGTCGACGAGCTGGCCACGGTGCCGGTGACCGCCGCCGAGCTGGACCGCGCCAAGGCGCTGCTGAGCACCATGTGGTGGCGGCAGATGTCCACTGTCGACGGGCGGGCCGACACGCTCGGCCGGTACGCCACCCAGTTCGGCGACCCGGCCCGCGCGGCCGACCGGCTGCCGGCCTGGCTCGCGGTGACCGCCGAGCAGATCGCCGAGCAGGCCGCCGAGCTGCTCGGCGCCGCCGACCGGGTGATCCTGACCTACCTGCCCGAGGAGAAGTGATGTCGCTGATCGCCACCCGTCCCGGCCCCGGCGCCGCCCGGGCCTACCGGTTCCCGCAGGTGGTCCGGCGGACGGCGGCCGGCGGCCAGGTGGTCGCCGCGCACCTGCCCGGGCAGAACCTCGCCGTCGCGTTGCTGCTTCTCGACGGCGGCGCGGGCCGGGAGCCGGTCGGCAAGGAAGGGCTCGGCGCGGTGCTGGCCAAGGCGCTGGAGGAGGGCACCGCGCAGCGGGACGCCACCGCGTACGCGCTGGCCATCGAGGCGCTCGGCACCGAGCTGTCGACCGGGCTGGACTGGGACTCGTTCCAGGTGAGCGTGCAGGTGCCGGTGGACCGGCTGACCGCCGCCGTGGAGCTGCTCGCCGAGGCGGTCCGTACGCCCCGGCTCGACCCGGCCGACGTGCGCCGGGTCCGCGACGACGAGGCGACGGCGCTGCGGATGGACTGGGCCAACCCGGGCCCGCGCGCCGACGCGGTGCTGCGGGCCGAGCTGTTCGGCGCGCAGCACCGGTGGGGCCGCCCGCTCTACGGCGACCCGGACAGCGTGGCCGCGCTGGAGGTGGACGACGTCACCGTCTTCCACTCGGAGTGGTTCATCCGCCCCGGCACCCTGATCGTCGCCGGTGACCTGGAGCGGATCGACCTGGACGCGCTCGCCGCGACGGCGTTCGCCGGCGCCGGCGGCGGCCCGGTGGAACGCGGCGGCCCGATCGACGTGCCGCTGACCGGGCAGCGCCGGATCATTCTGGTGGACCGGCCCGGCTCGGTGCAGTCCACGCTGCGGCTGGGCCACCCGTCCCCGCACCGCGCCCACCCGGACCACGTGCCGATGACGCTCGCCGGCACCGTGCTCGGCGGCGCGTTCACGTCCCGGCTCAACCACCTGATCCGCGAGGTGCGCGGCTACACGTACGGGATCCGGGGCGACTTCGCCTCGTCCCGGCGGTTCGGGCGGTTCGCGGTCAGCTCCGGCGTGCAGACCGCGGTGACCGCCCCGGCGCTCGTCGAGTCGGTGGGCGAGATCTCGCGTACCCAGCTGACCGGGGTCACCGAGGACGAGCTGGAGGTGGCGCGCTCCTGGCGGGCCGGCCAGCTCTCGGTCGAGCTGCAGAGCCCGCGCGCGATCGCCGCGGCCCTGACCACGCTGGTCGTGCACGACCTGCCGGACGACTACCACGCGCGGCTGCGGGAGCAACTGCTCGCGGCGACCGTCGAGGACGTTTCCGCCGCCGCGGCGACCTACCTGCACCCCGAGTCGCTGACCATGGTGATCGAGGGGGACGCGGCGGTCATCCGGGACGAGCTGGTCGCCAGCGGTCTCGGCGAGGTGCTCGACCACACGTGACCGGACGGGGCGGCGGGCCTGTGATTCCCGTCGCCCCGCATCCGCGCGGTGGGAAACGTTTCCCACCCGCACCGCCCGGCTGGGTAGCCTCGCGGGCATGAGGATCGGCATTGTGGGAGCCACCGGTCAGGTCGGTGGCGTCATGCGGCAGGTGCTGGCGGAGCGCGAGTTCCCGGCGGAGCAGGTGCGCCTGTTCGCCTCGGCCCGGTCGGCCGGGCGCACGCTGCCCTGGCGCGACGGCGAGGTCACCGTCGAGGACGCGGCCACCGCGGACTACCGCGGCCTGGACATCGTGCTCTTCTCGGCGGGCAAGGCCACCGCGAAGGAGCTGGCTCCCCGGGTCGCCGAGGCCGGCGCCGTGGTGATCGACAACTCCTCGGCGTTCCGGATGGACCCGCAGGTGCCGTTGGTGGTCGCCGAGGTCAACCCGCACGCGATCGCCGACCGCCCGAAGGGCATCGTGGCGAACCCCAACTGCACCACGATGGCCGCCATGCCGGTGCTGCGTCCGCTGCACGACGAGGCCGGGCTGGTCAGCCTCGTCGTCGCCACCTACCAGGCGGTCTCCGGCGCCGGCCTGGCCGGCGTGGCGGAACTGGACGAGCAGGTCCGCAAGGTGGCCGGGGACGCCGCCGGGCTGGCCTTCGACGGCGGTGCGGTGGAGTTCCCGGCGCCGCGCTCGTTCGCCCGCCCGATCGCCTTCAACGTGCTCCCGCTCGCCGGCTCGATCGTCGACGACGGCTCGTTCGAGACCGACGAGGAGCAGAAGCTGCGCAACGAGAGCCGCAAGATCCTGGAGATCCCCGGGCTGAAGGTCTCCGGCACGTGTGTGCGCGTCCCGGTCTTCACCGGCCACTCGTTGCAGATCAACGCCCGGTTCGCCCGCCCGATCGACCCGGCCCGGGCCCGCGAGTTGCTCGACGGCGCGCCCGGCGTGGCGCTGCGCGACGTGCCCACGCCGCTGGAGGCGGCCGGCCAGGACCCGACGTACGTCGGCCGGATCCGGGCCGACGAGACCGTCGAGCACGGGCTCGCGCTGTTCTGCGCCAACGACAACCTGCGCAAGGGCGCGGCGCTGAACGCCGTGCAGCTCGCCGAACTGGTCGCCGCCGAGCGCTGACCCTGCGGGCGTCCGTGCCGGGCCACCCGGCACGGACATCCGCTCAGCGGGTATGCCCGCCGGGTCGCCGGCCGCCCCGCGCGCCGGCAGGGCGGAGGTGCCGATGACGGCCGAAGGGGACACCGAGGCCGCCGGGATGCGTTCGGACACGGGCCGGGCGATCGGGTTCAGCGACGCGGTCTTCGCCATCGTCATCACGCTGCTGGTCCTCGACCTGCGGGTGCCCGAGACGGCGCCGGGCGGAATGCTGCGCGCGCTGCTCGACCAGTGGCCGGTCTACCTCGCCTACGTCACGTCCTACCTGTACGTGGCGGTCAACTGGCTGAACCACAAGGGGACGTTCCACCGGGTCCGCTGCGCCGACCGGGGACTGCACTGGGCCAACCTCGGCGTGCTGTTCAGCGTGGCGCTGCTGCCGTTCGTCACCGCGCTCGTCTCCCGCGCCGTGGAGGAGGGCGACGTCTTCGACGAGCGGGTCGCGGTGTCCGCGTACGGGCTGGTCGGCGTGATCCTGTCGATCACCTGGCTGTGGCTCTACCACTACCTGAGCCGGCACCCGGAACTGCTGGAGCCGCACGTCCCCGCCCGTTTCTTCGAGGCCGAACGCGTCCGGGCGCTGCTCGGCGTCCTCGCGTACGCGATCGCCGGTCTGGTGGCCGTGTTCCTGAGCGTGCCGGTGGCGCTCGTGGTGCTCCTGCTGCTGCCGATCTTCTACGGGCTGTCCAGCAACGGCTTCTACGACCTGCGCCGGCGCCTGAGCCACCGGCGGTGACGCCCCGCGTTACCCCGCCTCGGGCGGCGGGTAGACCGCCCTGCCGACACCGAGAGGGGAGCACCATGACAACGGTCGGAGAGTTCATGACGACCCGGTTGGTGACGATGGACGGCAACGACACGCTCACCGCCGCGGCGCAGGAGATGCGCGACAGCGCCATCGGCGACGTGGTGGTGACCGACGGCGACAACGTGGTCGGTATCGTCACGGACCGGGACATCACGGTGCGGGGCGTGGCCGAGGACATGGATCCCACCTCCACCCGGCTCAACCAGATCACCAGCAAGGACGTGGTGACGGTGAGCCAGTACGACGACGCGGTGGCCGCCGCCGACCTGATGCGCACGTACGCGGTCCGCCGGCTCCCGGTGGTCGAGGACGGCCGGCTGATCGGCCTCATCTCCATGGGTGACCTGGCGGTCGAGCGGGAACCCCAGTCGGTGCTCGCGGACATCAGCGCCGACGACCCCAACAACTGACCTGACCGACGCGGTGACGCCGGCTCCCGGTTCGGGGGCCGGCGTTCCGCGTCACGCAGGCGACGCGGCGGTCACCCGGATCGGGCGAGGTTGACCGCGGAACGGGTGGGGACACCGCATCCCGGACGGAAGACCGCGGAACGCGGGAGGAGTCGCCCGGATGGTGGACATGGCCACAAGATTCTTCGAGGACCTGGACCGGCGGGGGTTCGAGCCCCTGTTGGTCAAGACATCCGGAACGCTGCGCTTCGACCTGCACGAGGGCCCGCACACCACGCACTGGCTGCTGGAGATAGAACGGGGCAACCTGCGGGTCCGGCAGGAGGACGGCGAGGCGGACACCGTGGTCGGCACCGAGCCGCGCCTCTTCGCCGAGCTGGTCGGCGGTGAGGAGAACGCCATCGCGGCGCTGCTGCGCGGCGACATGACTGTCGTCGGCGACCTCCGGCTGGTGTTGCAGGTCGAGCGGGTCTTCCCCGGTCCGCCGGACTCCCGGGGACCACGTCACACGTTCGGTGGGAGGGGCGCCTGATGCCCGGGCAGAACACCGTCCGCATCCTGGACGGCAACACGTTCGTGGTCAGCGAGGACAGCGGCGACATCGAGGCCACCCCGAACGAGCCGACGGGTCTCTTCTCGCTCGACACGCGCTACCTGTCGAAGTGGGTGCTCACCGTCAACGGCGAGCGGCTCAACGTCCTGTCCTACGACGACCTGCAGTACTACGAGGCCCGGTTCTTCCTGGTGCCCGGCATGGCCACGCACTACATCGACGCGAAGCTGTCGGTGATCCGGGAACGGGCGGTGGGCGGCAGCTTCCGGGAGACGCTGACCATCCTCAACCACGACGAGAAGGCGGTCGACCTGGAGGTCCGGATGGACGCCGGGTCCGACTTCGCCGACCTCTTCCAGATCAAGGACGAGATCCTGAACAAGAAGGGCGAGCTGTACGCCGAGGCCGAGTCGGACCGGCTGCGCCTGGGCTACCGGCGGGGCAACTTCCGGCGCGAGACCGTCGTCTCCGCCAACCAGCCGGCCCGCTACGACCAGCGCGGCTTCGCCTGGAGTCTGCGGCTGGAACCCAACGAGCAGTGGGACGCCGTCATCGACGTGCAGACGTTCGCCATCGGTCCCGGCGGCCGGGACCTGCGGATCGGGCTGCGCGCCCACGGCGTCGAGCGGCTCGCGCTCCAGCACGACCTGGAGGAGTGGATCAGCCGGGCCCCGAAACTGAACAGCGAGCACGAAGATCTCGCCGCGACCTACCGGCGGAGCCTGGTCGACCTCGCTGCGCTGCGCTTCTCGCCGCTGTCGCTCGGCGGGCAGACGCTGCCCGCGGCCGGCCTGCCCTGGTTCATGACCATGTTCGGCCGGGACAGCATCCTCACCTGCCTGCAGGTGCTGCCGTTCGCGCCGGAGATGTCGAAGACCACGCTGCGGATCCTCGCCGCGCTGCAGGGCACCCGGTTCGACGACTTCCGGGACGAGGACCCGGGCCGGATCCTGCACGAGATGCGCTACGGCGAGACCGCCGCGTTCGAGGAGCAGCCGCACTCGCCGTACTACGGCTCGGTGGACGCCACCCCGCTGTTCGTGGTGCTGCTCGACGAGTACGAGCGGTGGACCGGCGACGGGGCGCTGGTCAAGGAGCTGGAACTGGAGTGCCGGGCCGCGCTGAGGTGGATCGACAAGTACGCCGACCTGATCGGCAACGGCTACATCTGGTACGAGCGGCGCAACACCGACACCGGCCTGGAGAACCAGTGCTGGAAGGACTCGTGGGACTCCATCTCGTACGCCGACGGCACGCTGCCGCCGTTTCCCCGGGCCACCTGTGAGGTGCAGGGCTACGCGTACGACGCGAAGATGCGCGCGGCCCGGCTGGCCCGGGTGTTCTGGGGCGACCACACGTACGCCGACCAGCTCGAACGCGAGGCCGCGGAGCTGAAGCGGCGCTTCAACCAGGACTGGTGGGTCGCCGACCGCGGCTTCTACGCGCTCGCGCTGGACCCGGACGGGCGCCAGTGCGACGTGCTCAGCTCCAACATCGGCCACCTGCTGTGGAGCGGGATCGTGGACGAGGAACGGGCGTCGAGTGTCGCCGAGCACCTGGTGGGGCCCCGGCTCTGGTCCGGCTGGGGGGTGCGGACGCTGGCCGAGGGCGAGGTCCGCTACAACCCGATCGGCTACCACAACGGCACGATCTGGCCGTTCGACAACTCGTTCGTCGCCTGGGGCCTGCGCCGGTACGGCTTCAACGAGGAGGCGGCCACCGTGGCCAACGGCATCCTCGACGCGGCCGCCTACTTCGACGGCCGACTGCCCGAGGCATTCGGCGGCTACCAGCGGGAGCTGACGAAGTTCCCGGTGGAGTACCCGACCGCGTGCAGTCCGCAGGCGTGGTCCACCGGCGCGCCGCTGCTGCTGATCCGCACCATGCTGGGCCTGGAGCCGCACGAGGGGCACCTGGCGGTGGACCCGCGCCTGCCGATGGGCATGGGACGCATCGAGGTGCTGGACATCCCGGGCCGCTGGGGCCGGGTGGACGCGTTCGCCCGGGGCCGGCTCGACCTCGACGAACTGGCCGAATGAGTCAGTGCCCGGGCGGACGCGCGGTGTGCGCCTCGTCCGGCGGCAGCAGGCAGAACTCGTTGCCCTCCGGGTCGGCCAGCACGGTCCAGCGCGGCAGCTCGCGTACCACTGTCGCGCCCGCCTCCAGCACGGCGGCCCGCTCCTCGGCGTCGCCGACCAGGTCGAGGTGGATCCGACCGGGCGCGGGCAGCTCGGCGGCGGGGCTGATCCACAGGTCCGGCCGCCGCCCGTGCGGGTCGCGCAGCAGCACCGCCTCGGCCGGGGCGAGCGTGCCCTCGGCGAGCTTCACCCGGTCCTCCTCGACCACCGGCAGCCCGGTGACCGCGCTCCAGAACGGCGCGAGCAGGTACGGGTCGCGGCAGTGGATGACGATCGCGGCGAGGTCGGGCATGCCTCGAACCTAGTCGCCCGCGACGGCGGGCAGGACGTTGTCCAGGAACGCGGCGGCGGTCGCGAGCAGGTCGGGCCGGGCCAGGTCGAGCGCGTGACCCCCGCCTGTGAGCCACAGATGCACCGGGTGACCGGCGGCGAGCAGCCGAGCGGTCAGCTCGACCGGCTGGGCGGCCGGCACCGCCTCGTCGTCGCGGCCCTGGACCAGCAGCACCGGCACGCCGGAGCCCAGGTGGGTGGCCACTGTCGCGTCGGCGGTGGCCGGGTCGCCCGCGGCCGGCGGGTGGCCCAGCAGGTCGGTCCACGGGTCGTCGCCGGGGGCACGCCGTCGCCGCTGCTCCGGGTCGAGCGGGTCGACCGGCGCCCAGTACGCGAGCACGCCCGCCACATCGCCGGGCCGGTCCACCCCGCGCAGGGCGAGCTGGAGGGCCAGCATCCCGCCCGCTGAGTCGCCGCCCACCAGCAGCGGCAGGCCGTCCGCCCCGCTCCACGCGGCGCGCGCGGCTTCGCGTACGTCATCGAGCTGGGCCGGCCAGCGGGCCTGGTGGGAGAACCGGTAGGTGGCCTCGACCACGCGCAGCCCGAGGGACGCGAGCGCTCTGCCGTCCTCCTCGGCGCGGGCACGCCAGCCTCCGCCGTGGATCCAGAGCAGCACCGCGCGTTCGGTCACGGCACCATCGTCGCCGCACCCGCCCCCGGTGCGCGAGCCCGGTCTGCCGAGGGCAGATCGCCCCTACGGTCGCGTAACCTACCCGGGGTAAAGTTTCGCCATGTCGGAACTCGTGTACCCGCCCGTGATCACCGCCGCGAAGACGATGTTCCGGCTCCTCGACCTGCGCCTCGACGTGTCCGGCAGCGAGCACGTGCCGCCCACCGGCGGCGCCGTGCTCGCATCCAACCACGTGAGCTACCTCGACTTCATCTTCTGCGGCTACGGCGCGCACCCGGCCAAGCGGCTGGTCCGCTTCATGGCCAAGGACAGCGTCTTCCGGCACCGCGTCTCCGGGCCGCTCATGCGCGGCATGAAGCACATCCCGGTCAACCGGGCCGCCGGCGCCGGCTCGTACGCCGCCGCGGTGAGCGCGCTGCGCCGCGGCGAGGTGGTCGGCGTCTTCCCGGAGGCGACGATCAGCCGCTCCTTCGTCGTCAAGGACCTCAAGAACGGCGCGGCCCGGATGTCGCAGGAAGCCGGCGTGCCGCTGCTGCCGGTCGCGCTCTGGGGCACCCAGCGCATGTGGACCAAGGGCCGCCCGCGCACGCTCACCCGCCGGCATACGCCGATCACCATCATCGTCGGCGATCCGATGGACCCGGCCGCCTACCCGGACGCCACAGTCATGACCGCCGACCTGCGTACCCGGCTGTCGGCGCTCGTCGACCGGGCCCAGCGGGAGTACCCGGACCAGCCGTCCGGCCCGGACGACACCTGGTGGCAGCCGGCCCACCTGGGCGGCAGCGCGCCCACGCCGGAGGAGGCCGTCGAGCTGGACCGCTCCGAGCGCCGCACCCGCAGCGCCTCCTGACCCCCGCGGTCCGCAGCTCGGCTCGGCTCGGCTCGGCTCGGCTCGGCTCGGTAGATCTTGGTACGAAAAGGCCCCCATGAGGGCCCTTTCGTACCAAGATCTACACAGATCTCATGACGTAGTACGTTCGTCTCATCTGGTGGTGTGCCCTCCAGGAGTGCGGTGCGCGCCCGGCCGAACTGAGCGAGTGGAGTCTCACGCAACGCCCCTCCGTTGCCGAGATCTTCGGCCGCCCACCACGCACATACGAGGAAAGGGCCGCCGAGAACGCTCACCTGTTCCGCCGACTGAGGACAGCCGCACCGCGCAAGGATGCACCTCCATGCCGCAGAGGATGCGCGCTCGGGGGAGGGTCAGCAGGCGGAACCGGGCTGGTCGCGGGCCGGGACGTCGGACAGCGCCCACGGCGACGCCTCGGCCACCGGCGGACGGTAGTAGTCGTCGCGGGACAGGAACTCCACCGGCAGCGAGCCCGGCAGCGTCACCGTGCCGAGCATCGGGCCGGGGGAGGCGGCGACCCGGGTGGCGAGCACGTCCCGCTCCGGCGGTGAGAGGTCGACCAGATCGGGGTTGGCCAGGCGGTATCCGGCCACCGCGCGGCGGACCTGCCGGGCCAGCCCGGCGACCGGCCCGACCGGGCCGGTCAGTGCCAGCGCCGGCTGCCGGATGGTGCGCAGCGCGTCGCAGACCACGCGCAGCTCGGCTGTGCCGTCGCCGTGATCGACCAGTTCCAGCCGGGACGGCCACTGCCAGCGGATCTGACCGCTGACCAGGCGGGACAGCCGGACCGGGCGCCGGTGCCGGGCACCCGTCCGGCTGTCCCGCCCGGGGACCACTGACAACTCGGAACCGCTGCAGACGTACGCCAGCCGGCGGTCGGTCACGGTGATCGTCGCCGGCGCGGGCAGCGCCCAGCAGCGGACGTCCTCGGTGGGGCCCAGCAGGTGACCGGCGACCCGCAGCAACTGATGCCCGAGTATGCGCTCACCCGGCTCGGGCACCAGCGCGTAACGCCGGTCCAGCACGGGACGGGTGGGGTCGGCGTCGGCGTCGAACCGATGCGGTCCGACGAAGAAGGGTGCGGCGTCCTCCGGCACGGTACGACCTCCCGGTGACGGTTGGCGGTATCAGGGAGCCTGCCGGATTCGTAGGGTGATTGTCATGACACCTGTTAGGGGGTCGGCCGGTCGGCCGACGCCTGCGACCGGTAGATGCCGATATCTTCCGGTCGGACGAGTCCGTCCTCGATCGCGCGGGCGAGCAGGGCCGCCTTCGTGGCAGCCGGACGCCCCGCTCGGGTGTACTTGATCCGCGCTCGGTCGACGTACTGCTTCACTGTGTGCTCGCTGATCTGCATCCGGCGCGCCACCGACGCCTTCGACATCGACTGGAACCACAACAGCAGCGCCTCGCGCTCCTTGTCCGACAGGGCCGGACGATCCGGCCGGGCGTCGCCGACCATCGCGCCGGCCAGCGCGGGCGGCACGTACGGCCGGTCCTGCGCCGCCGCCAGCACGGTGCCCACACAGTGCTCGCGTCCCTCGTGCTTGGCCAGGAACGCCACCGCGCCCGCGTCCAGCGCGGCCAGCATGGTCGGCGGGTCGCTGTGCTCGGAGTAGACCACCACCCGGCGCCCGGCCGCGCTCAGCTCGGCCAGCTTGTCCAGCACCATCCGGCCGTGCAGGCGCAGGTCGAGCAGCACCACCTCGGCGTCGGGCGCGGCCCGCAGCACCTCGTCCGGGTCGTCGCCGGTGGCCACCACCCGCAACCGCGGCTCGCCGGCCAGCCAGGCCCGCACCCCGTCGATCACCACCGGATGGTCGTCCACGATCGCCACCCCGATCGGCCACCCGGCGTTCACGTCCGCCGCCAGCGGGTCTGCGTCCATCTGATCTCCCCGTCCCGCTCGTGCAGGTGTTCCACCGGTCCGCCCCCACCGGTCGTCGTCTCGTCCGGGCCGTCGTGGTCCGGTGTCACCAGGCTGACCACCACCTCGTCCGGTCCCGCGACCACTGTCAGCCGCGCCCAGCCCTCGGCCGCGGCGAGCCCTGCCGTGAGCGGGTCGGCCAGCCCGCGCCGGATCTCCACCGGCAGCTCCGGTGGCGTGCCGACCGCCACCAGGTCGATCGGCAGTCCGTTGCGTTCGGCCAGGTCGGCCGCCGCGCGCAGCTCGTGCAGCAGCGCGTCGGGCACGTCGTCGGACTCGGCGATGAGCCGGCGCAGCCGGGCCGCGGCCAGCACCGCCCGCCGCCGCACCGCCGGGTCGGCCGGGTCGGCGTCGCCCGCCGTCAGCTCGGCCAGCACCTCCTCGGCGGTGCCGCTGACCAGAGCGAGCCGTTCCTGGCGCTCGGTGCGGGCCCGCTCGGCCGCCTCCCGCTCCGCCGCCACGGCCAGCGCCGCCGCCGCGGTGGCGGCCCGGGCCCGGGCCTGCGCGGTGAGCGCCGCCGCGCCGACGAAGACCGCCACCGGCAGGGTGGAGGTGCCGTAAACGTACATCGTGGCCCGGCTCAGATCGGCCGACGCGGTCGCGCCGTACAGCACCACCGCGGTCACCGCGATCGCGCCGTGCGCGGCGAGCATGACCAGCAGCCAGCGCACCGGCCGCCGCCAGAGCGCCAGCAGGAAAAACCACGCCAGGCCGCCCCACACCCAGTTGGCGGTGCTGAACAGGAAGCGCTCGCCGGCGCCCGCGACGACCGCCGCGTCGACCACCAGCAGCGCCGCGGCCAGGCTCCGGGCCGGGGGCAGTTCGCCGCGCAGCAGTAGTACGCCGGCCCAGATCCCGATCAGCGCGGTCACCAGCCAGCCCACCGCCACCACGGCGGGGAAGGCCATTCCCGGTCCCGCCCGCAACACGGCCGGCAGCGCGATCGCCAGGTGCCAGGCCGCCGCGATGACGATGGCGGCGATCCGCGCGCCCCCGTCGGAGGCGTCGGCCACCGCGTGCGCCTCCGGCGGGGCGGTGGCCGGTCCGGGGCGCGTCGCCACCCGCGGCCGGGGAAGTGGACGCAGCACGGAGTCGGCGGTCACCGCCGCACCCGACTCAGTCGGCATCGGACCACTCCAGCCGAATCCGGGTGCCCGCGCCAGGGGCGGAGGTCACCAGCGCGCGTCCACCCACAGTGGTCATCCGCCCGTGGATCGACTCGCGCAGCCCGTACCGGTGGGCCGGGACCGTGGCGGGGTCGAAGCCCGGACCGTCGTCGACCACTTCGACCACGACGGCGCCGCCCTCGCGGGCCAGGCGCAGCGACGCGGTCGCGCCGGGTGCGTGCCGCGCCACGTTCGCGAGCGCGGCGGCGGCGCTGTCGGCTAGCGCCGTGGCGACCTCCGCCGGCAGCCGGCAGGGCGCGAGCGTCGCGGTCACCGCCGGCCCGGGCGTTCCGGCGAGCACCTGGCGCAGCCGTTCGTCCAGGTCGGCCTCGCCGGCCGCGGTCGCGGACCGCGCGCCCGCCAGGGCGGTGAGGGTACGCAGATCGTGCGCGCACCGCTCGCGCAACGTCGCCGAGTCGGGTACCGCGCCGAGGCCGACCATGGTGAGCGTGCCCAGCACGGTGTCGTGCAGGTCGCGGTTCTGCCGCCGTTCGTCCTCGCGGGCGGCGCGCGCGACCACCGCCTCGTGGGACAGCCGCTGGTAGTCGGCGAACGCGGCGTCGGCGCGGGCGATCCGGCGGCGCATCACCGCTGTCATCACCGCCGCGCTTCCGGTCTGCACCAGCAGCGTCCCGGCGTGCGCCCGCGCCTCGACCGGGTTGCCGGCCAGCGTGGTGCCGGTGACGTACGCGGCGGTGACCAGCAGCCCGGCCGGCACCGACCAGCGGGCCGGCGCGGTGGCCTGCGTGTTGATCACCGTCGAGCTGGCCAGCACCGCGATCCAGCTCGCCTCGCCCGGCAGCACCTCCGGCGCGACCAGCCACGGGACGGCGAGCGCGGCGGCGGTGGTGAGTGCGACGTCCCCGGCCACCAGCGGGCCGTCGATGCCGTGCCGGAACGCCCGCCAGGCGTACCAGACCGACCAGACGGTGAGGACGACGACCGCGGGGATCAGCAGCGCCACCCGCACCGGCGGTGTCCGCACCGACAGCGCGACCACCGCGCCGACCAGACCGCAGGTGAGTCGCAGCAGCGCGGGAAGCGTCGTGAAGATCAGCGTGAACGCCTCAGCCGCCGGCCGGGCCTGGGTGGACCCGGGCAGAGACGTGGCGGCAGCGACCGGCATCGGGGGGATGTCCTTCCGGCAGCGACCCGGCCGGGTCCGCGCGGCATAGATTGACGCCGGAGAATAACACGGTTTGTGGGTACTGGTCACCCTTGGTGCTTGACGAGTTTCGCTCCGGCGTAAAGCAGCCGAGGCTCAGCGCCCCGCCGAGAAGCGGAGCCGCACCCTCCGGTTTACGGTTGCCGGCGTCTCCTACCCTGCGGGGTATGGCATACCAGCCGGCCATGGTGCCGCCGAAGAAGTCCAAGCGAACCCTGTTCATCGTGCTCGGCGTGGTGCTGGCGATCTGTTGCTCCGGCGGTGTGCTCGGCGGCTTCTTCCTCTTCCGGGTCGTGCAGGAAGCCACCGGCCCGGCGCGCTCCACAGCGCAGACCTACGCCGAGGCGATCGTCGACCGCGACTACCCCGCCGCGTACCGGCAGCTCTGCACCCGCGTACGCGACCGGGTCAGCGAGGCGGACTTCACCCGGCAGCAGTCCTCCCAGCCGGAGTTCACCGGCTACGAGATCACCGGGCTCAACGTGTCGAACAACAACGGCCGGGTGAGCGGGTCGACGACCATCCGGTTCACCCCGGCGGTCGGGACCAACGTGACGCAGTCGTTCCCCATGGTCAAGGAGGACGGGGAGTGGCGGATCTGCGAGTGAGCCGGTGGCGCTCCTCCGCGCGCACTTGATCCACTTGTCGCATGGCCCCATCTCCCACCGCACCGGTTCCCCCGGCCGTCGAGGACCGGCTCGCCCGCGAACGCAACGTCTGGCTCTGCACGCTGCGCCGGGACGGCTCACCGCACATGACGCCGGTGTGGTTCGTGTACGCCGACGGCGTCTGGTGGATCGGCTGCGAGGGCCGCAGCGTCAAGGCCCGCAACGTGGCGGCCGACCCCCGCGTTTCGCTCGCCCTGGAGGACGGCGTCCACCCGGTCGTCGCGGAGGGCGTCGCCCGACTGCACCGTGCCGGCTTCCCGCCCGCGATCGTGGCGGCCTTCGCCGAGAAATACGGCGGCTGGGACATCCGGCAGCCGGTCACACCGGACAGTGAACGGGTGCTGCTGGAGGTGCCCGTCCGGCGGTGGCTGCTCGCCGGCCGGGCACGCTAGTCCCCGGAGAACCCCCAGAAGTAGATCTCGCTCGGGACGCCCGCCTCGTCGTGCAGCACGGCGTACCGGCCGAACCAGCGCTGCTCGGCCAGCGGCGCGAGCGCCTCGACGTGCGCGCGGGTCGGCCTGGCGACGCCCACACGTGCGAGCGCTTCGGCCTCGGTCACCCGCTGGAACGTCCCGAAGCCGGGCTCCTCGCCGTCGGTCAGCACCCGCGACATGTCCAGGATGGAGTGGGTGCCGGACTCCTGTACCCGCTCGTCCGCCCACAGTTCCTCCTCGCTGCGGGGACGGTCCGGAAAGTCGGCGGCGGACGCACCGAACCCGCCCGGCGCCGCCCACCAGTAGCCGCCGGTCTCGAAGACCTGCCGGCGCAGTTCGTCAAGCGCGGCCTGGGCATCCGGCTGGTACGCCACGAAGTAGGTCCATCCCGATGCGCCCACGCTGCCTCCCGGTGATCCCGCTCGTCGACCGCCGTCGTGCGGCGGCGCACGCGATCATGCCCGACACCACCGACGAAACCGGCGGGTCGACGCGACCAGGATTCCTGTGCCACTCTCCGCCATGCGTCTGTCGTCGGGCCTGCGCGGGCGATCGCGCCTACGGGTGCGAATCGGTGATCGCGATGACCTCGTCGAGGCGGTCCAGCGCGGCCCGGAGATCGTCGACCTTGGCCTGGATGCGCTCGCGCTCGGCGCGCAGCATGGCCCGCTGCCCGGGGTCGGTGTGCCCGGAGTCCCAGCACGGCAGGAGTTCGGCGATCCGGCTGCTGGTCAGGCCCGCCGCGTACATCTGCTGGATGAACCGGACCAGCGTGACCGTGTCCGGCCGGTAGAGGCGCTGGCCGGACGGGCTGCGCCTGGGGACGAGAAGACCCTGCTCCTCGTAGTAGCGCACGGCCCGTACCGAGACACCGGCGCCGCGCGCCACCTCGCCGATGCGGATCAGCGGCTCGGTCACGGTGACCCCTCTCACCCCGGTTTCGGCGATCAACACTTGCCTCTGACGTCAACGTTAGGTTTTAGCGTACCGGGCATGGACATCAACGACTCGGTAGCCCTCGTCACCGGCGCCAACCGCGGCCTGGGCCGCGCCTTCGCCCAGCGCCTGCGCGAACGCGGCGCCCGCAAGGTCTACGCGACCGCCCGCCGGCCGGAGACCGTCGACCTGCCCGGCGTCGAGGCGCTGCCGCTCGACATCACCAGCCCCGCATCCGTACGGGCCGTCGCCGCTGCCGCCCCGGACGTCACGCTGCTCGTCAACAACGCCGGCATCCAGACCGGAACCGACCTGGTGACCGGTTCGCTGGCTGCGGTACGACACGAGGTGGAGACCAACGTGCTCGGCCACCTGGAGATGATCCGCGCGTTCGCGCCGGCCCTCGCCCGCAACGGCGGAGGCGCGATCGTGAACGTGCTCTCCGCCATGTCGTGGTTCGGGACCAGGGGCGCCGGCGCGTACCACCTGACCAAGGCCGCCGCCTGGGCCATGACCAACGGCGTACGACTGGAACTCGCCGACCAGGGCACGCTCGTGACGGCGGTGCACCTCGGCCTGGCCGACACCGACATGTCAGCGGGCTGGCCCGTCGACAAGATCGCGCCGTCCGATCTGGCCGACGCGGCGCTCGACGGCGTCGAGGCGGGCGCCGCCGAGGTGCTGGCCGACCAGTGGAGCCGGGACGTCAAGTCCCGGCTGACGCTGACGCCGGAGGAGTTCAACGCCGCGATGGACCGCGCCCTGGCGGCGCTGGCGGCCTGACCGGGCCGGCGGTACGTGCCGGTCGTGGCCGCGTTCGCTGAGGCGCCACATCGCCGACCGGTTGCAGCGCGTTGACGGTGACCCGGAGGGTGGCGTGGCGCTTCCGATCACCCTGATGCAGGATGCAGCGGGTGACCTCGATCTATCGAACCGCTGCGGGCCGGGACAGGATCCGCCGGTGGTGCGAGGAACAGTTGACTGCATGGCCGGTCCCGCACGATCGACGCGTGATTCGCGCCCAGGCCGAAGACACTCACGTCGTCTCCGTCGGCGCAGGCCCGGTCACAGTCGTCTTCGTCGCTGGTGACCGCTTCAGCAGCACCGCCTACCTGCCGCTGCTCACTGCCCTGGCCCAGCGCTATCGGGTGGTCGCCGCCGACCTTCCAGGCCAGCCAGGGCTGAGCTCCGACGAAGCGGGCACCGCCGGTGGCCGGCTCACGTGGTACGGCTCGTGGCTGGGAGAGGTCATCGAGAAGACCACCGCCGGGCCGGTCGTGGTGCTCGGGCATTCGTTCGGCGGCGCTGTCGCGCTCGCCGCGGATCATCCGCGGATTCGGGGAAAGGTCGCCGTGTCTCCAGGCGGGTTGTGCCGGCTCCGGATCACACCCCGTGTCCTGCTGGCGTTCCTGGCCTGGCTGGTGCGGCCACGCGCTGATTCGAGCCGTCGACTGCTGCGCATCCTGTCTGCTCCCGGCCAGGAGCCCCGCGCCGAACTGGTGGAATGGATGACGCTGGTCGCCCGGTACGCCCGTCCGGTGAGCTCCGACGACCTCGTACCGGCGGCCGCTCACACGATGCCGGTCGTGGTCGCGAGCGGACACCACGACGTGTTCCTGCCCCCGGAACGACTGCGCGCAGGAGCACGACAGCGGATCCATGCGGACGCCGACATCGTTCCCGCCGCCGGCCATCTCGTCACCGACGAGCACCCCGACCTGATCGCCGCGCTGGTTGCCCGGCTGGAGGATCAGTGGCGCTGAACAAGCGGGGCAGTCGGCCCATCGTCGTCGACGGCAACCGCTACTGCTGGCTCGTCCGCCGGAAGCCGACGTACAGCCAGGGTCTGACCTGGTCACCGTTGAGCTTCGCCGTTGAGCGGTCGGACCTGGCCGGCTGCGCCACCCTCGTCGTCCGACTCGCGTCACCGCGACCGGACAACTGGATGAATGCCGTGGCCTCTCCGGTGCTCCCTTCGCTGGTCGCAAGTGCCATCCGGCAAGGGCTTGAGCGGGGCTGGCAGCCCGAGCGCCCCGGCTCCCCGTTCATGATGGACCTTGGCGCTGACGAGCAGGGCTAGGGCCGGCTCGACGCTGGCGTCGCACCGTGCGAAGGCTGGAAACGCGGTTCTCCGAATGGCGTTTCGCTCCGTAGGATCTCCGGCGATCAAGGGGGATTAACGGTGGGCGATTTCCAGCAGTTCGTGACGGACGTGACTTCACGTCTGTCCACCATGTCCAAAGGTGAGTTGTACCTCGTCGGCGACGGCCTCGACCGGGACTCACTCTGGCTCACCTTCCTCGAATCCTTCCCCGCCGGCACCAATCCGCGGTTCCGTGAGCGATCCGAGTACGACTGCTCGACCTGCCGCGGTTTCATCAAGCACTTCGGCAACGTCGTCGAGATCAACGCCGGGCGCGTCCGTACCGTCTGGTCCGGGGTCTCGGCCTCCGACCCGGTCTTCTCCGTCGTCGCCGCCGCTCTGGACGAGTTCGTCCTCTCGCTGCCGTTGGCCACCGTCTTCCGGTCCACTCAGGAGCAGTACGGCACGAAGACCACCCGATCGCTGCGCGACGGCCAGGTCGAGGTGTGGCACCACCTGCACGGCCGGGTGGAGAAGCGGCATCGCACCGACGACGTCGGCGCGGCACAGAGCGACTTCAACGCCGCGGTGCAGGTCTTCCAGCGGGGCCTGGCCGAGCTGACCCCGCACGCTCTGGACACCGTCGTCGACCTCATCGACGACAACGCCCTCTACCGCGGCACGGAGCATCGTCGGGCGGTGACCGAGTTCCGGTCGCTGCAGAACCGGTGGACGAAGGCGACCGACGGACGGGCCTTCGTCTTCGCCAACGCCATGAACCCGGCGGCACGCTTGCGCAACACGGTGATCGGCACCCTCGTCCAGGCTCTCTCCGCGGGCGTCGACCTGGAGCAGGCGGTCCGGTCGTTCGAGACGAAGGTGGCGCCGCAGAACTACCAGCGCCCCACGGCGCTGATCACCCCGGCCATGGTCAAGGCTGCCATGAAGACTATCGACGAGTTGGGCATCGAGGAGTCGTTGCAGCGACGGTTCGCCCGGCTGTCCGACGTGTCGGTCAACAACGTGCTGTGGGTCGACAACGACACCCAGCCGCAGATGAAGGACGGCATCGAAGGGCTGCTCATGCAGGCGGCCACCACGACGTCGGCAGGTGCACGCCTTCGTGACGCGAAGCCGGAGGAGATCCCCGTGGTCTCCTTCCTGAAGGACATCCTGCCCGGCGCCACCTCCATCGACCTGTGGGTCGCCAACACCCACGAGCCGCACTTCGTCAGTCTCACGACCGGCCGGCACCCGGCCGCTCCGCGGTTGTTCAGGTGGGACAACGACTTCGCCTGGTCGTACGGCGGCAACGTCGCCGACTCGATCCGGGAGAAGGTCAAGCGGGCCGGCGGCAACGTCACCGGCAAGCTGCGGGTGAGCCTGTCCTGGTTCAACCACGACGACCTCGACCTGCACGTGTTCGAACCAAACGGCGACCACATCTGGTACCAGGAGAAGCGCGACAAGCTGGACGTCGACATGAACGCGAGCGGGCCGCTCTCCCGCGAGCCGGTGGAGAACGTCACCTGGGCCGACCATGTCGCCGACGGTGAGTACCGGATCGAGGTGAACCAGTACCGCAAGCGGGACAGCGCCCAGGTCGGCTTCGTGATCGAGACCGAGAGCGACGGGAAGATCGAGCATTACCGCCACGAGCGCGCGGTCGGCCACAAGGAGACCGTCGAGGTCGGCCGGATGACGGTCACCGGCGGCGTGATCACCGCTTTCCGGCCGGGTAAGGACGTGCAGCGGGGCAGTGCGGGCAAGGAACTGTGGGGGATCACCACCGAACAGTTCGTACCGGTGTCCACCGTCATGTACTCGCCGAACTACTTCGACGACAACGAGGTCGGCAACCGGCACTACTTCTTCATCCTGAAGGGGTGCGTGAACGACCAGCCGACGCGCGGGATCTACAACGAGTTCCTCCGCGCCGACCTGCAACCGCATCGCAAGGTGTTCGAGGTTCTCGGCGACCGCACCAAGTGCGAGCCCTCTCCGGATCAGCTCTCCGGCCTCGGCTTCAGTTCCACGATCCGTAACTCTGTGGTCGCCAAGGTGACCATGACCGGCGGTCGGCGCCGCCTCGTCAGCATCCAGTTCTGATCCCCTACCCAGAAATCGGAGAGAGGTCACCGTGACCATTTTTGAGAAGGCCACCCGGGAGAAGTTCCGCTATCCGTCGGCCAAGGGACTGCTGACCACGGAGCAGTTGTGGGAGCTTTCGCTGACCGCCAAGTCCGGCTTCAGCCTCGACGACGTGGCCAAGGCGGTCAACGCTGAACTGAAGGCCGTCGACACCGAGTCGTTCGTGGCCACCGAGGCCAATCCGGCCAAGGCGACCCTGGAGACCAAGTTGGAGGTCGTCAAGCACGTCATCGCCGTCCGCCTCGCCGAGGACCAGGCGGCGAAGGCGGCGGCGGCCAAGAAGCTGGAGAAGGAGAAGCTGCTGGCGGTCCTGGGCCGCAAGCAGGACGAGGTCCTGGAGAACCTGACCGAGGCGGAGCTGCTGGCCCGGATCAACAACCTGTAGCCCGCTGACGATCTGGCCTGCGGTGGGGATGGTGCGCCCGGCAGGATTCGAACCTGCGGCCTTGGGATTAGAAGTCCCCTGCTCTATCCGCTGAGCTACGGGCGCGCGCCGACGGTCGTCGCGCCAAGAGGGTACCGCCGCTCCCCGTCCGCCCGGGGGTACGGGTCGGCGCGTCCGTTCCGCCCCTCAGCGTCCCATGCCGGGGCCCGGAACGGCACCACAGTTCCGGCGGGTCCCGCGCGGGGCGGGCGGGACGCGATCCGTACCCTCGTCGGATGCTGCTCGACCAGGAAACCGAGAACGAGATCGTCTTCGAGCTGTGTCAGCTCCTCGGACGGGCGATCCTGCCCCTCACCGGCTCGGACGGCCCGGGCGCGCCGGCCGGCGTCCTCGGCACCGCCTTCTTCTACAGCGAGCTGGTCGGCGCCACCGACGACGGGGAGGTCGCGCACGAGTGGCTGCTCACCGCCGACGCGCTGACCGACCGGGCGTACGGCGAGATCGGGTTGCGGCCGAGCGTCACCGACCCGGCCGAGGGCGCGGACGAGCCGATCGACCTGCCCGGTTTCGCCGACCACTGGCTGCACCTGCCGGAACTGGGGCTCGCCGCGATGCCGACCGGCGGTCTGCACGGCTGGGCCGACGACCGGGGCTGGCGCTGGCGTACCCAGCAGGTCACCGAGGCGGTGGCCGCGCCGGCCGACTCGGTCGCCCGGATCGGCGCGGCGCCCGTCTCGGCGTTCGTGCTGGCCCTGGGCGCGGGTGAGGACGGGTCGCGGCCGTTGGAGGCGGTGGTCGAGCGGGTCGCCCGGGACGGCGGCGAGGTGCGGGTCACCACGGAACTGCCCGACGGCTACGTGGGCGCGCCGGTGTTCGCGGTCGAGGCCGGACCGGACGGCGGGTCGGCGTTGCGCTGCCTGGGCGTGGTGCTGCCGTGGCGCGCGGGCGGGCACCCGGTCGCGACGTTCGACCGGATCCGCGCCGCGCTCGCGGCGGTCGTCACCGACTGAAGCGGCTTGGCGGGGCCGGGCTCAGCCCTCGGCGGTCGCGTCGGCCGGCCGCCGAGGTGACGGCGGCGTCGTGGGCTCCGGCTCGGTCGGTCCGGCGCGGAGGAATCCCTCCGCCCACCGTCCGACCTCCGCGAAGACCTTCTCGCGTACGCCGGGACTGGACAGCGTGAGGTCGTGCAGCCCGCCGTCGAAGCGGGCCAGCGTGACGTGCCGGCCGAGGCGGGGCGCCCAGCGCACCATGTGCTCGACGTCGAGCACCGCGTCGGCACCGGTGGCGCTGTCGTGCCACTTGGTGCCCCGGAAGCTGCGCGTCGAGCAGGCCAGCAGCACCGGCACCGGGATGTCCAGCCCGGCCCGTAGGCGACGCTGACCGGTGCGGATCGCGTTGATCCAGCCGGCCCGGACCGGGAACCCGGCGAGCGGCTTCCAGGCCAGGTCGTACCGCCATTCGCCCCGGTGGTCGGCGTGCAGGCTCTCGCCGTACACCGTGCCCAGGCCGAACGGCAGGACACGCTGCGGCGCCCTGCGGCCCAGGCGGGAGACGGCGGCCGCGAGGGGTCGACGGACCATCCAGGGCGCGTTGATGTCGAAGAAGGGGCTGTTGAGCACGATGCCGTCGACCAGTCCGGCGTCGCGGCGGTCGTGCGCCCAGAGCGAGATGATCAGGCCGCCGGTCGAGTGGCCCATCGCGAGCAGGGTGTCGTGGCCCTCTTCGGCGCGGATGATCTCGGCGGCGGCGTCCAGCTCGGGGAAGTAGTCGCTCAGGTCGCGGCAGAAGTTCGGGGTCTGGTGCGCCAGCAGGCTGCGGCCGTACTTGCGCAGGTCGAGCGCGTAGAAGTCCCAGCCGCGCTCGGCGAAGAAGTCGGCTACGTGGGTCTGGAAGAAGTAGTCGACGAAGCCGTGCACGTAGAGCACGGCGCGACCGGTCGGGCGGTCGGCCCGCCGTCGCACCAGGGTCGCGACGACCGGCCCCTCGTCGTCGGTGCCCAGGTCGATCGTCCGCCGCTCGTAGGGGGCGCCCAGCACGTCCGGTTCCACGACCGCGACGGTACGCCGCCGCGCTACTCGGCGGTAGGGGTGCTGGGCTGTAAGGAGGGGGCCCTTGTTAACGCATGCGGTAGAGGAAGGGCCCCTTCTTAACAACGCCTCGGCGCGGGGACGGCCCGCCCGCCGGCACCGAGCGGGCGGGCCGTGCCGGGATTCAGACGGTTTCGGCGTCCTCGCGTGCGGCGTCCTGCAACGGGACGCCCTCGGGCTGGTCGACGGCGCGCAGGTGCTTGTTGTTGCGCGGCTCCTGCCGGGTCTTCGCGTCGTTGAGCTTGCGGCGCAGG
This sequence comes from Micromonospora sp. C41, assembly GCF_018070485.1. Taxonomy (NCBI): domain Bacteria; kingdom Bacillati; phylum Actinomycetota; class Actinomycetes; order Micromonosporales; family Micromonosporaceae; genus Micromonospora; species Micromonospora sp. C41. The sequence continues at coordinate 132,100 of NZ_JAGPXP010000010.1, forward strand.
TCGTCCCGGACGTCGTTGAGCGCGGCGTGCAGATCCTCCTCGGTCGAGGTGGTGACGATCTTCTGCCGGCCGGCGATCCAGCACTCCAGGGTCACCTTCTGGCCCCGGGCCTCACGATCCTTGACGGACACCTCCAACTCGGTGGCGTCGGCGTGGAAGCCGGCGAGCCGGGTGTCCAGGGTCGCGAACTGCTCGGCGATCCAGTTGCGGTCGCCCTGGGAGAACCCGGCGCCGACCCGCAGGCACTCGGCCACGGTCGCGGGGTTCGCCACGGCGCTCATCGCGCTGCCTCGCGGACGTCTCGGAGAAGCATCGGAGCTCCCTTTCTCTCGGTTGATCAAGTACTTACCCAACCGGCGCGATTCCGGAACGCCTGCTTGCCGGCTCCACTCGATCGTGCGTCGCCGCAGGTCAGGCGCGTAGGGCCGGTTGACCTAGCAGATCGGGACCTTGATCAGGGGGTTGTCCACAGGGCGGTCCGTCATCCACAGGTACGGGCCGGACGGGTGGTCCGGGCGAGGCGGCAGGCCGACGCTTCCGGGGACAAGTCGATCCCTGGGAGGGGCGATGTTCGATACGTACGTCACGATCGTCGGCAATGTGCTGACCGCGCCGGAGTGGCGCCGGACCACCCAGAGCGGAACGCTGGTGGCCAACTTCAAGGTCGCCTCGACCGCCCGCCGGCTCGACCGCGACAGCGGCCGCTGGGTCGACGGCAACAGCCTTCGGGTACGCGTCAACTGCTGGCGCCGCCTGGCCGAGGGAGTCGCGTCCTCGGTGGCGGTCGGCGACCCGGTGATCGTCGCCGGCCGTCTCTACACCCGGGACTGGACCGACGAGTCCGGCACCCACCGCACGCTCTACGAACTGGAGGCGGTCGCGGTGGGGCACGACCTGTCCCGCGGCCGGGCCCGGTTCCTGCGTAACCAGCCCCGCGCGGCCACCAGCACGGTCGAGGACGCGGAGGCCGAGCAGCGGGTGCACGGCGAGACGACCGAGCCGGTGCCCGACGGGCAGGCCCCGGCCACCTTCGACGACCGGCCCTTCGACGACGACTTCCCGCCCTCGGAGTACGGCGGCGGCCGGGTCGGGCTCGTCGGCACCGTGGAGCGGGTGGGTGAGCCCGACCCGTTCGACGCCCGGTCCGTCGACGCCCGGTCCGTCGACGCCCGGCCCGGTGCGCGGCAGGCCGCCGGCTTCGACCCCGGTTCGGGTGGCCCGGCGGGGGAGGAGGACGAGCTGGGCGACGTGGCCGACGACGGGCCGGCCACGGCCGAGGACGACGAACTGGGCGAGGTCGCACCGCCGGAGGTCGGCGGACCGGGTGGTTCCGGGCCGGGTGAGGGCGAGCCGGGCGGCGCGAGCCCGGGCGGGACCGCGTCGGGGCGCCGGAGCAGGCGACGGACCCCGGTGCCCGCCTGACAGCCCGACGGGGGCGCGGGGTGGTGACATCGGCGTCTCCACCCCGCGTACGACTAGGCTGGCCGGCCGGAGGTGGTGAGGGTGCGGCAGGCGACCGCCATGGCGAACGCGACCGGACTGGTGGCGGGTTACGCGCTCGACGCGCTGCTCGGTGACCCCCGCCGGTGGCATCCGGTGGCCGGCTTCGGCCGGGCGGCCGGCGCCCTGGAACAGCGGCTCTACCGTCCCGACCGGTCGGCCGGTGCCGCGTTCACGGCGCTCGCCGTCGGCGCGCCGGTCCTGCTCGGCGCCGCCGCCGCGCTGGCCACCCGCCGTCATCCGGTGGCCCGGGCCGCGCTGGTCGCCGCCGGCACCTGGACGGTGCTGGGTGGGCGCACGCTGCGGCACGAGTCCCGGGTGATGGCACGGGCGCTGGGCCGGGCCGACCTGCCCGCCGCCCGGGCCCGCCTCGGCAACCTCTGCGGGCGGGACCCGTCCGCCCTCGACGAGTCCGAACTCGCCCGCGCCACGGTCGAGTCGGTCGCCGAGAACACCTCGGACGCGGTGGTCGCCCCGCTGGTCTGGGGCGCGGTCGCGGGCCTGCCCGGTCTGCTCGGCTACCGGGCGGCGAACACGCTCGACGCGATGGTCGGTCACCGCTCGCCCCGGTACGCCCGCTTCGGCACCCCGGCGGCCCGGCTGGACGACGTGCTGAACCTGGTGCCGTCCCGGCTGACCGGGCTGCTCACGGTGGCGGTCGCGCCGGCGGCGCACGGGGACCGTGCCGTCGCCTGGCGGGTGTGGCGGCGGGACCGGGCCGACCACCCGAGCCCGAATGCCGGTCAGTGCGAGGCGGCGATGGCGGGCGCGCTCGGTGTCCGGCTCGGCGGGCGCAACGTCTACTTCGGCCGCGCCGAGACCCGGCCGTTCCTCGGTGACGGGCCCCGCCCCGAGGCGCGGCACCTGAAGCGGGCCGCCCGGATCTCCGGCGCGGTCGGCGTGGCCGCGCTCGGCCTGGCCGCGCTCTACCCGGTGACCGTCGGGCGCGTGGCCGGTGCCGCCGGACGGGCCGCGCTGGGCGTCCTCATGCGGGCAGCCCGCCGGGGGAGCGGGCGGTGAGCGGCGGGCTGCTGGTCGCCGGCACCACCTCCGACGCCGGCAAGAGCGTGCTCACCGCCGGTATCTGCCGCTGGCTGCGCCGCCGGGGCGTCCGGGTCGCGCCGTTCAAGGCGCAGAACATGTCGAACAACTCCGCTGTGGTGGTCGGGCCGGACGGGCGCGGCGGGGAGCTGGGCCGAGCCCAGGCCATGCAGGCCGCCGCCTGCGGGCTCGACGCCGACCTGCGGTTCAACCCGGTGCTGCTCAAGCCGGGCAGCGACCACGCCAGCCAGGTGGTGCTGCTCGGCGAGGCGGTCGACACGGTCACCGCCGGCAACTACCACGAGGTGCGGTCCCGGCTCGCCACCACCGCGTACGCGGCGCTGACCGAGCTGCGCGAGGAGTACGACGTGGTGATCTGCGAGGGCGCGGGCAGCCCCGCCGAGATCAACCTGCGCGACGGCGACTACGTCAACATGGGGCTGGCGCGTGCGGCCGGGCTGCCGACGATCGTGGTCGGCGACATCGACCGGGGCGGCGTGTTCGCCTCGATGTTCGGCACCGTCGCCCTGCTCGACGCGGCCGATCAGGCGCTGGTCGCCGGGTTCGTCGTGAACAAGTTCCGGGGCGACCGGGGGCTGCTCCAGCCGGGGCTGGACATGCTGCGCCGGGTCACCGGCCGCCCCACGTACGGGGTGGTGCCCTGGGCGCTGGACCTGTGGCTGGACGCGGAGGACTCGCTCGCGTACGGGCGGGTGCTCGGCCGGCCGCCCGCGCCCCGGGGCACCGACTGGCTCGACGTGGCAGTGGTGCGGCTACCCCGGATCAGCAACGCCACCGACGTCGAGGCCCTCGCCACCGAGCCGGGTGTGCGGGTACGCCTCACCGTCGAACCGGCCGAACTGGCCGCCGCCGACCTCGTGGTGCTCCCCGGCACCAAGTCGACTGTCGCCGACCTGGCCTGGCTGCGGGAGACCGGCCTGGCCGACGCGGTACTGGCGCACGCCGCCGCCGGCCGGCCGCTGCTCGGCATCTGCGGCGGCTTCCAGATGCTCGGCCGGGCGATCCACGACCCGGTGGAGAGCCGCGCGGGCACCGTTCCCGGCCTCGGGCTGCTGCCCGTCGAGATCACGTTCGAGCCGGTCAAGACGGTGCGCCGGGCCGAGGGCAGCGCCGCCGGAGACGTGCCGGTGAGCGGCTACGAGATCCACCACGGCCGGGTGTCGACGGCCGACCCGGGGCTCGCGCCGCTGCTCCGTCACACCGACGGCACCGGCGAGGGCGCACGCCTCGGCAACGTGTACGGCACCCACTGGCACGGCACGTTCTCCTCCGACGAGTTCCGCCGCCGCTTCCTGACCGAGGTCGCGGCGGCGGCCGGGCGCACCGGCTTCAAGGTCGCGCCGGACACGTCCTTCGCGGCGGCCCGGGAGCGGACGCTGGACCTGCTGGGCGACCTGGTGGAGGAACACCTCGACACGGACGCGCTGTGGCGGCTGATCGAGTCCGGTCCGCCGCCGGGACTGCCGTTCGTGCCACCCGGCGCGCCGCCGGCACAGAGCGACGTCCGGCGGCCCGCCGTCGACCGCGCGGTTCAGTAGCGCACGTCGGCGGGGCGGTCGGACATCGGCAGCCCGGCCTCCCGCCAGCCCTGCACCCCGCCGATCATGTCGGTGGCCTGCCGCAGCCCCAGCGTCTGGAGGCTGGCGGCGGCCAGGCTGGAGCTGTACCCCTCCCGGCACACCACGACGATCTCGCGGTCGTACCCGGTGGCCTCGGGGATGCGCCAGGCGCTGGCCGGGTCGAGCCGCCACTCCAGCACGGTGCGGTCGACGACGATCGCGCCGGGCAGCTCACCCTCCTCGCGGCGCTGCGCCTCGGTACGCGTGTCGATCAGCAGCGCGCCGCCTCGGACCGCCTCGACGGTCTCGTGCGGAGTGAGCCGGCGGAGACCGGCGCGGGCCTGTTCCAGGAGGGCGTCGACGCCCGGACACATCACGTCATGGAGCACCCCCCGATGATGCCCAGCCGCCCACGTCACCGCTCGCCGAAACGGTCCGCCCGGGTCGCAGGTTCCAGCGGACGGGGGAACGTTAGCGTCGGTCGGGTGAACGTCGCCGTGATCGAGGCGTACGCCGGGTTGGCCCGCCGCGTGCTGGCCGGTCCGGCGCGGTTGGGGCGTACCCGGCTGGTGGCCGTCGACGGGCCCAGCGGCGCGGGCAAGAGCGTGTTCGCGACGCGCCTCGCGGACGCGCTCGCGGAGCGGGCGGGCGGCGTGCGCCCGCCGCTGGTGCACACCGACGACCTGCTCGACGGCTGGGACGACCAGCTCACGTTCTGGACCCGGCTGGAGGAGCAGGTGCTCCGGCCGGTGCGGGCCGGCCGGGCGGGCGGCTACCGCCGCTACAGCTGGGTGCGCCGGCGCTTCCTGGACCGGGTGGTGCCGGTGCCGGCCGGTCCGGTGCTGATCGTCGAGGGGGTGAGCGCCGCCCGCGCCGCGGTACGCCCCGAGCTGACGCTGTCGGTGCTCGTCACCGCGCCGGCCGAGCTGCGGTTGCGCCGGGCGCTCGCCCGCGACGGTGAGCAGATCCTGCCGGAGTTGCGCCGCTGGCACGCGGGGGAGCGGGCGCACTTCACCGCCGACGGCACCGCGGTGGCGGTGGACCTGGTCGTCGACGGCGCCCCGGACCTGCCGCACGACGCGGACCGCTACTACGTCCGGGTGGGCGGCCGGCGATCAGGCTCGGCCGACGTGGCGGGGTAAGGCCAGCATACGATTCCGGTCATGACCACTCCGATCCTCTCCGAGTCCGAGGTGCGGGCCGCCGTCGAGCGGGAACTGCCCGGCGTCCGTGCCGACCTCGAGCGACTCGTCCGCATCCCGGGCATCGCCTTCGAGGGCTTCGACCACTCGCACGTGGAGCGTTCCGCCGAGGCGGTGGCGGAGCTGCTGCGCGGCTGCGGCCTCGACACGCGGATCGTCCGGTCCGGCGGCCAGCCCGCGGTGATCGGCACGAAGGCGGCCCCGCCCGGCGCGCCCACCGTGCTCATGTACGCGCACCACGACGTGCAGCCGGTCGGCGACCTGTCGCTGTGGGAGTCGGACCCGTTCGAGCCGGTGGAGCGTGACGGCCGCCTCTACGGCCGGGGCGCCGCCGACGACAAGGCCGGCATCATGGCTCACGTCGCCGCGCTGCGCGCGTTCGGCGACCGGCTCCCGGTCGGCGTGGTGCTGTTCATCGAGGGCGAGGAGGAGTACGGCTCGGACTCGCTGGAGCGGCTGCTCGCCGAGCACCGTGACGATCTGGCCTCCGACGTCATCGTGATCGCCGACTCCACCAACTGGGACGTCGGCGTGCCCGCGCTGACCACCTCGCTGCGCGGCATCGTCAACTGCTTCGTGGAGGTGCGCACGCTCGACCACGCGGTGCACAGCGGCATGTTCGGCGGCGCGGTGCCGGACGCGCTCACCGCGCTGGTGAAGCTGCTCGGCACGCTGCACGACGAGGCCGGTGACGTCGCGGTGGACGGACTGGTCGGCCGCGAGGGCGCCAGCGTCGACTACCCGGAGGACCGGTTCCGCGCCGAGGCCGGCCTGGTCGACGGCGCGGAACTGTTCGGCACCGGCCGGATCACCGACCGGCTCTGGACCAAGCCGGCGCTGGCGATCCTCGGTGTGGACGCGCCGGCCACCGGCGAGGCGCCGAACGCGCTGGTGCCGTCCGCGAGGGCGAAGTTGAGCGTACGGCTCGCGCCGGGCGACGACCCGAAGAAGGCGTACGCGGCGCTGACCGCGCACCTGGAGCGGCACGCGCCGTGGGGCGCGCAGGTGTCGGTGACGTTCGAGCACGACGGCGCGCCCTGCGTCATCGACGCCTCCGGGCCGATGTTCGACGCGGCGCGGTCGGCGTTCCGGGCGGCCTGGGACGGCACCGACCCGGTGGACATCGGGGTGGGCGGGTCGATCCCGTTCATCGCCACGTTCCAGGAGATGTTCCCGCAGGCCGCGATCCTGGTGACCGGGGTGGAGGACCCGCACGCGCGGGCCCACGGGCCGAACGAGAGCCTGCACCTGGGCGAGTTCGCGCGGGTGTGCCTGGCCGAGGCGCTGCTGCTGGCCCGGGTGGCGGAGGCCGGAAACCGCGGCTGAGGTGTCGAAACCGTAACTTCGGGGCCGATGTCGGAGTTTGTGGTGTGTCGGCGGGCGGGGTGTTATAGCCTTTCGAACATGCGTACGAACGACGAGATGGAGCGGCTTCAGGCCGCCGTCCGTGCTCTGGGGGACGTCGACGTCTCCGCGTGGTCCGAGGACACGCTCAACGAACAGATCGGCGAGCTCTCCGCCGCGCTGGTCACGCTCGACGCGCTGCTCACCCGGGTCGCCGAGGGCGTGCGCGGGCGCGGCCTGCGGATCGAGGAACCGGTCTCGGCCTGACCGGTTGCCGGTGACCCGGCCACCCGTGTGGTGTGCCGGGTCGCCGGATCGGCCCCGGTGTCGCAGGTGACTGGCAGGATATGGGCGTGCGTTTCGCGGAGCTGGCGGCCACCTCGGCCGCGGTCGGCGCCACCAGCGGCAGACGAGCCAAGGTGGAGCTGCTGGCCGCTGCGCTGCGCGGGCTGGAGCCGGGCGAGATCCCGGCCGGCGCCGGCTATCTCGCCGGTGAGCTGCGCCAGCGTCAGACCGGTGTCGGCTGGGCGGGCCTGCGTGACCTGCCGCCGCCGGCCGCCGAGCCGACGCTCACCGTCGCCGCCGTCGACGCGGCGATCGAGGAGATCTCCCGCGTCGCCGGCTCCGGTTCGCAGGCCCGGCGGCGGGAGCTCGTCGGCCGTCTCTTCGCCGCCGCGACCGCCGACGAGCAGCGCCTGCTGACCGGCCTGTTCCGGGGCGAGCTGCGGCAGGGCGCGCAGGCCGGGCTGCTGACCGACGCGGTCGCCCGCGCCGCCGACGTACCGGTCGCGGCCGTCCGGCGTGCCCTGCTGCTCGCCGGTGACCTGCGCGCGGTGGCGGTCGCGGCGCTCACCGGCGGCGCCCCGGCGCTGGCCGGGTTCGGCCTCCAGGTGGGCCGCCCGCTCGCGCCGATGCTGGCGCAGAGCGCGCCTTCCGTCGACGAGGCGCTCACCGCCACCGGCGTGCCGGCGATGGTCGACGTGAAGCTCGACGGCATCCGCATCCAGGTGCACCGTTCCGGCTCGGACATCGCCGTGTTCACCCGCAGCCTGGACGAGATCACCGGCCGGCTGCCCCAGGTGGTGGCGGCCGTACGCGCGCTGCCCGCCCGCGAGCTGGTGCTCGACGGTGAGGCGATCGGGCTGGACGCGGCCGGCCGGCCGCTGCCGTTCCAGGAGACGTCCAGCCGGGCGGCCCGGCGCACCACGCCCAGCACCACCGGGCCGACGCAGGTCGCGCCCGCTGTGCTGGCCGCCGCCGAGCGCACCGGCGAGCCGGTGCTCACGCCGTACTTCTTCGACCTGCTGCACCTCGACGGCGCCGACCTGATCGACGCGCCCGGGCGGGAGCGGTGGGCGGCCCTGGCCCGCGCGGTCGACGCCTCGCTGCTGGTCGACCGGATCGAGGTGGACGACGCGGAGCAGGCGGCCACGGCGTTCGCCGCGGCTGTCGACGCCGGGCAGGAAGGCGTGGTCGTGAAGGACCCGGCCGCGCCCTACGACGCCGGCCGGCGCGGCTCGGCCTGGGTCAAGGTCAAGCCGCGGCACACGCTCGACCTGGTGGTGCTCGCGGTCGAGTGGGGCAGCGGCCGGCGCGAGGGGTGGCTGTCGAACCTGCACCTCGGCGCCCGTGACCCGCGAACCGGTGAGTTCGTCATGCTCGGCAAGACCTTCAAGGGGCTCACCGACGAGATGCTGCGCTGGCAGACCGAGCGGTTCCTGTCGCTCGCAGTGGAGAAGGGCGACTGGGAGGTGCGGGTCCGGCCGGTGCAGGTGGTCGAGATCGCCTTCGACGGGGTGCAGACCAGCAGCCGCTACCCGGGTGGCATGGCCCTGCGCTTCGCCCGTGTGCTGCGTTACCGCCACGACAAGACGGCCGCCGAGGCGGACACGATCGACGCGGTCCGCGCCATCCACGCCGGCCGGATCACCGGCTGACCGGTCCGGCTCAGGCGGAGGTGGGGGCGGCCGGCTCGGCGGCCCGGTCCACCGGCTCGCCCGGCTTGTCCAGTCCGGCGAGGCGCCGGGCCTCGCGGCGCGCCACCCAGCCGTAGCCGAACAGGCTCATCACCGCGAAGATCCACCACTGCCACACGTAACCGAAGTTCTGCCAGTTGTTCGTGTGCCCGATCTGCACCGCCCGGAACGCCGGGTCGGCGGCCGGCGTCTGCCCGTCGAGCAGCACGTAGCCGCCGGTCACCGGATAGGGGAGCTGCTCGGCCAGGCGGGGGATGTCGATGCGCCGGGCCTCCAGCTTCCCGTCGCGCCGGCTGACCCCGCCCCCGCCGCTCTCGCTGGCGACCACCCGGCCGGTCACTGTCACCTCGCCGCCCGGCGCCGCCGGCACCTGCGGCTGGACCGTCGCGCCGGCCCCCGGGGCGGGCGGGATCCAGCCCCGGTCGACGAGCACCGCGCTGCCGTCGGCGAGCACCAGCGGGGTGAGCACCTCGAAGCCGACCGTCCGGTCGACGGTCCGGCCGCGGATCAGGACGGTGTTCGCGCTGTCGTACCGGCCGGTGGCGGTGACCCGGCTCCAGGTCAGCTCCTCGGCCGGAGCGGGACCGACGGCACCCGCGCCTCCGGTGGGCGCGGGCAGCGCGTCGCGCAGCGGCGCGGGCGTCATGGTGGCCCCGGCGTCGATCCGGTCGTTGATCGCCGTCCGGCCCCGGTAGCGGTCCAGCTGCCAGTTGCCCAGGAACACCATCACCGTCGCGGCGACGAGCGTCAGCGCGAGGTAGCCGAGCCAGCGCGGGGTCAGCAGGAACCGGTACACGTTGGCCAAGGCTACCCGTATGAGCGATGCCACTCGCCGTCGCCGGGCAGAAACGGCGGTACGCGCGGACGTCGCGGGCCGGGCCGGACGGGTATGGTCACGCGGGCGGAAACCACCCACATCAGGAGTCGATGATGACCGACGTGCCGCGCGTCGTGCTGAGTGCGCCCTCCTCGGGTCACGGCACCGGCGCCGTCTCTCTCGGCCTGCTGGCGGCCCTCGCCGACCGGGATCTCCCGGTGGCCGGCTTCAAGGTCGGGCCGGACCAGGTGGACGCGGCGTACCTCGGGCTCGCCGCCGGCCGTCCCGGGCGCACGCTCGATCCGAGGCTGGTCGGTCCGGAGCGGATCGTCCCGCTCTTCGCGCACGGCGCGGCCGGGACCGGGTTCGCCCTGGTGCAGGGGACGATGGGCCTCTACGACTCGGTCGCCGGGCGGCCGGAGAGCGAATCCACGGCGGCGGTGGCCACCGCGCTGCGCAGCCCGGTGGTGCTCGTGGTGGACGTGGCCGCGATGGGCCAGTCGGTGGCCGCGCTGGTGCACGGCTTCCGGGCGTACGACGACGAGCTCTGGCTGGGCGGCGTGATCCTCAACCGGGTGGCCTCGCCCCGGCACGAGGCGCTGCTGCGCGAGGCGCTCGACGACGTCGGCGTGCCGGTCTACGGGGCGCTGCGCCGGCACGAGCTGCCGCCGGTGCTGCCCGCCCGGCGGTACGGCACCGGTCCCGTGGTGCGCGGCGACGCCGATGCCGAACGTGGCGTACGCCGGCTCGGGGAGGCGGTGGCCGCCACCGTCGACCTCGATCGGCTGCTGGTGCTGGCCCGGTCCGCCCCGGCGCTCACCGTTCAGGCGTGGTCGCCGGAGCCGGCCGATGCCCCGGCGGCGTCGGCGGAGCGCCCGGTGGTCGCGCTGGCCGGCGGTCCGGCCGGCGCCTACAGCCACCCGGAGGTCGCCGAGCTGCTGCGCGCCGCCGGCGCCGAGGTCGTCACGCTCGATCCGCTGCGCGACGAGGCGCTGCCCGCCGGGGCGCGGGCGCTCGTCGTCGGCGGCGGGTTGCCCGAGACGTACGCGGAGCAGCTCTCCGCCAACCGCCGCCTCTGCATCGCGGTGGCCGAGCTGGCCCGCTCGGGCCGTCCGGTGATCGCCGAGGGGGCCGGCCTGCTCTGGCTGGCCCGGGAGCTGGACGGCCTGCCGATGTGCGGCGTGCTCGACGCGGTCGGCACGGTCCGGGACGGCCTGGTGGTCGGCTACCGCACGGCCACGGCGGTCACGGACAGCGTGGTGGCCCCGGCCGGTACGACGGTGACCGGGCACAAGCAGCACGCGGCAGTGCTCACGCCGCGCGCCGGTGAGCGGCCGGCCTGGCGCTGGGAGGGCGGCAACCCGGAGGGGTTCGTCCGGCAGGCCGTGCACGCCTCGCAGCTCGTGCCGCACTGGGCCGCGCATCCGGACGTCGCGGCCCGGCTGGTGGCCGCCGCGCTGGCGCCCGTGCCGGCGCCCGCCTGACCGCAAGGTGACGGAAACGTCGATCAAGGAGCTCGCGTCGGCGGATCAGGCGATCCGGACGCAAACTCCTTGATCGACTACCCGGGCGCACCCCCGGGCGGATCGGGGCGGGTCAGCCGACTATCTGGTCCGAGGGTGGGGTGAACTGGCGGGTCGGCTGACCCTTCAGGGAATCCCGCAGGGTCTGCGCCACCGCGTTCACCGGGATCTGCGACTGCCCGTCACCCACCGCGTTGAACGGGTTGTCCGGGTCGGCGATGAAACTCGCCGCCGCCAGCTCCGGCGTGTAGCCGACGAACCACGCCGACCGGGTGCTGTCCGTCGTACCCGTCTTGCCGGCGACCGGCCGGCCCACGGTGCCGCGGACGCTGTCGGCCGTCGACCAGCCGCCGCAGCTCCCCTTCGCCGGGGTGTCGCCGGTCGGGCAGCGCGCCGCGTCCGTGGCGGCCCGGGCCGCGTCCGCGTTCACCACCTGGCGGCACCGGGGCTTGGCGACCTCCCGCTGCACCCCGCCCGGCGTGCTGTACGTGGCCGGTGTGCCGTCCCGGTTCATGATCGCGTTGACCGGGATGGCCTCGCAGTAGCGCCCGTCGGCGGCGATGGCGGCGTACGCGTTCGCCATCTCCAGCGGGGTGGCGTCGGAGACGCCGAGCGTGAACGCGCCCCACTTCTTCGCCTTGCCCGGCGACGCCTGTTCCTTGTCCACGTCGGTACGCCAGCGCAGCCCCAGTTGCTCGGCCAGCCGCACCCCGGCGTCCGCGCCGATCTTCTCCTCCAGTTGGACGAAGTACGTGTTCACCGACTTGCCGAAGCCGGACCACATGGTCTGCCGCCCGGTCATCGCGCCGCTGGCGTTCGACGGGGCCCACCCGTCGTAGACGGCCGACTTGTACGTGTACGGCGAGTCGTACGCGGTGGACAGCGGCATCCCGGCGTTGAGCGCGGCGAGCATCGGGAACATCTTGAACGTCGAACCGGCCTGGTAGCCCGGGAGCGTCCCGCCGCCGAGCAGCGGCGCTACCGTGTTCGGGTAGTTCGCCTTGACCTTCGGTCCGGCCTCCGGGTTCGAGCTGTTCGGGTTCTCGGCCAGGTCCAGCGAGTAGTTCCGGTTCACCGCCATCGCCTTGATCCGCCCGGTGCCGGGCTCGGCGACCACGATGCCGTTGGCGAACGGGCTGCCGGTGTTGTCCTTGGCGCCCACGTTCTTCTCCGCCGCCGCCTGCGTCTTCGGATCGAGCGCGAGCACGATCCGGTAGCCGCCGCGGCGCAGCTTGTCCATCCGTTCCAGCCGGTTCTCGCCGAACGCGGGCTGGGCGCTCCACCAGTTCTTCAGGTAGTCGCAGTAGAAGCCCCAGCTGCGGTGCCCGCCGTCGATCGCGGCGCAGTCGTTGGGCGGGTCGGTCAGCTTCAGCTTGATCGGCTGGCCCTTGGCCGCCGTGGCGGCGTCGGGCGACAGGTAACCGAGGCGGGCCATGTTGTCCAGCACGTAGTTGCGCCGGCCGGTGGCCTCCTTCTGGTCGGAGGTGATCGGGTCGTACTCCGACGGCGACTTCACCAGCCCGGCCAGCGTGGCCGCCTCGACCGGGGTGAGTGTGGCCGGGGTCTTGGAGAAGAAGATCTGCGAGGCGGCGTAGATCCCGTACGCGCGGTGGCCGAAGTAGGCCGAGTTGAGGTAGCGCTCCAGGATCTGTTCCTTGGTCAGGTGCTTCTCGATGTCCAGCGCCATGCGCATCTCCTTGACCTTGCGCAAGCTGGTCTGCTGGGTCGCCTCCTGGACCTCCTTGGGCGTGGTCGCGCTGTCCCGCAGCGCCATCCGCACGTACTGCATGGTGATCGTCGAGGCGCCCTGGGAGACGCCGCCGGATCGGGCGTTGGAGACGAAAGCTCGCGCCACGCCCTTCGGGTCGACGCCGTGGTGCTGGTAGAAGCGGTTGTCCTCGGCGGCGACGATCGCCTGCTGGATGTTCGGCGACATGTTCTCGATCTTGGTGTACTGCCGGTACTCCTCGTAGAACATGGTCAGCACCGTCTTGCCGTCCGGCGCGTAGACGTACGAGGTCTCGGCCGGCAGCGCGGTCTTGAGGATGCTCGTCTTCTGTTCGATCGCGTGCGCGGTGGCCTTGGCCCCGATGCCGGTGACGGCGACCAGCGGATACAGGGCGGCGGCGACCACGATGCCGGCGATCAGCCCGGCGCGGAGAAGAGGAACGAGACGGCCAGCGGAAGCAAGGGGACGACTGCTCACGGGGTCAAGCTATGACATTTCCGATTCGGAAATGAGAAGAACTCATAAACCGGCGGACCGTGACGCGACCCACGCCGGGATGCGCTGTCCCGGGCGGCGGCTACCCGGCAGGATCGCGGACATGCCCGCACCATCGACCGGGAGCGCCGCCGCGCTCGACGAGCCCGACCTGGGCCACCACGGGGACGCCGAGGCCACGCCCGGCCTGGTCGACCTGGCGGTCAACGTGCGCCGCGCCCCGATGCCGGACTGGCTGGCCGACCCGGTCACCGCCGCGCTGGGCGACCTGGCCGCGTACCCGGACCCGGCGCCGGCCCGCGCCGCCGTCGCTCACCGGCACGGGCGACCCCCGGAAGAGGTACTCCTCACCGCCGGCGCCGCCGAGGGTTTCGTCCTGATCGCCCGCGCGTTGTCCGGCGTCCGCCACCCCGTCGTGGTGCACCCCCAGTTCACCGAGCCGGAAGCCGCGCTGCGGGCCGCCGGGCACCGGGTGGACCGGGTGCTGCTCGACCCGGCCGACGGCTTCCGCCTGGACCCGGCGAGCGTCCCGGAAGACGCCGACCTGGTCATGATCGGCAACCCCACGAACCCGACCTCCGTGCTGCACCCGGTGGAGGCGATCGCCACGCTGGCCCGCCCCGGACGGGTGCTCGTGGTCGACGAGGCCTTCGCCGACACCACCACCGCGCCGGGCGTCGACGGCGAGCCCGAGTCCCTGGCCGCGCGTCGCGACCTGCCCGGCCTCGTGGTCGTGCGCAGCCTCACCAAGACCTGGGGCCTGGCCGGGCTGCGGATCGGCTACCTGCTCGGCGACCCCGCGCTGCTGGCCCGGTTCGCCGCCGCGCAGCCGCTCTGGGCGGTCTCCACCCCCGCGCTCGCCGCCGCCACCGCCTGCGCCGCGCCGGCCGCCGTCGCCGCCGAACGCGCCGTCGCCGCCGAACTCGCCGCCGACCGCGACCACCTGGTGGCCCGCCTGTCCGGCCTGCCCGGGGTGCGCGTGGCGGGCCGCCCCGCCGCCGCCTTCGTCCTGATCCACGTGGCCGGCGCCGCCGACGTACGGGAGCGGCTGCGCGCGCACGGCTGGGCGGTACGCCGGGGCGACACGTTCCCCGGGCTCGGCCCGGACTGGCTCCGGATCGCCGTACGCGACAGGGGCACCACAGACGCGTTCATCGAGACGCTGGCACGGATCCTGGAGGCATGATGCTGGAGTCCACAGTCGCGGCGATCCGGCCGCTGGACGAGGCCGCCATGGCGGCGGCCCGCGAGTTGCAGGGGCGGCTGACCAAGCCCGCGGGCTCGCTCGGCGCCCTGGAGCCGCTCTCGGTACGCCTCGCCGGGCTGGCCGGCGCCTGCCCGCCGCCGCTGCCCGAGCCGGCCGCGGTGGCGATCTTCGCCGGTGACCACGGCGTGCACGCCCAGGGCGTGACCCCGTGGCCGCAGGAGGTCACCGCCCAGATGATCGCCAACTTCCTGGCCGGCGGCGCCGTGGTGAACGCGTTCGCCCGCCAGGCCGGCGCCTCGGTCACGGTGGTGGACGTCGGCGTGGCCACCCCGATCCCCGGCGCCGAGTCCGCCGACCCGGCCGGGCCGCGTCTGGTGTCCGCGAACGTCCGCGCCGGCACCCGCGACATGACTGTCACCGCCGCGCTCACCCGGGACGAGGCCCGCACGGCCGTCGAGACCGGTATCCGGGTCGCGGGCGAGCTGATCGACGCCGGGGCGGGAATCCTGCTCACCGGCGACATGGGCATCGGCAACACCACCCCGTCCGCCACGCTCATCGCCGCGTTCTCCGGCGTCGACGCCGAGGCGGCCACCGGCCGGGGCACCGGGGTCGACGACGAGACGTACGTCCGCAAGGTGGCGGTGGTGCGGGCCGCGCTGGCCCGGCACGAGCCCGACCCGGCCGACCCGCTGGGCGTCCTCGCGGCGGTCGGCGGGCTGGAGCACGCCGCGCTGACCGGCCTGATCCTCGGCGCCGCCGCGCGCCGGGTGCCGGTGCTGCTCGACGGCGTGATCGCGGTGAGCGCCGCGGTCGCCGCCGCCGCGTTCGCGCCGGACGCGGTGGGCGCCATGGTGGCCGGGCACCGCAGCGCCGAGCCGGGCGCCACGGCGGCGCTGCGGCACCTCGGACTGGAGCCGCTGATCGACCTGGGGCTGCGGCTCGGCGAGGGCACCGGGGCGCTGCTCGCCCTGCCGGTGGTCACCGGCGCGGTCCGGGTACTGCACGAGGTGGCGACGTTCGACTCCGCCGGGGTGGCGGAGAAGTGACCGGACCGACGTCGCCCAGCCCGTACCCCCTGGGGTTGCGGCTGGACGGGCGGCGCGTGGTCGTCGTGGGCGGGGGAGCGGTCGCCACCCGGCGGGTGCCGGCGCTGCTCGACGCCGGCGCGGACGTCCTGCTGGTCTCGCCCGAACTGACGCCGGCGCTGCGTGCCCACGTCGACGCCGGGCGGCTGCACTGGGAGCCGCGCCGGTTCGCCCCCGGTGACCTGGACGGCGCGTGGCTGGTCCAGGTGGCGGTGGACGACCGGACCGCCGCCGCCGCGGTCAGCGCCGCCGCGGCCGAGCGGCGGATCTTCTGCGTACGCGCCGACGACCGGACGGCGGCGAGCGCGTGGACGCCGGCGGTGACCCGGCACGGCCCGGTGACGGTTGCGGTCCTCGGCGGCGGCGACCCCCGCCGCGCGATGGCAGTCCGCGACGCCGTCCGGGAGTTGCTCGGAAGGAAGGGCCCCCCGTTAACGCCTGCGGTAGAGGAAGGGACCCCTGTTAACACCGGCGGCCGCGTCGCGCTCGTCGGATCCGGTCCGGGCGACCCGGAGCTGATCACCGTGAAGGGATGGCGGCTGCTCACCGAGGCCGAGGTGGTCGTCGCCGACCGGCTCGTGCCCGGACTGCTCCTGGACGAGATGCGCCCCGACGTCGAGCTGGTCGACGCCTCCAAGATCCCGTACGGGCCGTCGCGTGCCCAGGAGGAGATCAACCGGATCCTGGTGGACCGGGCCCGGGCCGGCAAGGTCGTGGTACGGCTCAAGGGCGGCGACCCGTACGTCTTCGGCCGTGGCGGCGAGGAACTGCTGGCCTGCGCCGAGGCGGGCGTACCGGTGACTGTGGTACCCGGCGTGACCAGCGCGATCGCGGTGCCCGAGGTGGCCGGCGTGCCGGTGACGCACCGGGGCGTGGCGCACGAGTTCACAGTGGTCTCCGGGCACCTCGCGCCCGACGCGCCCGCGTCACTGGTGCGCTGGGACGCCCTGGCCGGGCTGCGCGGCACGCTGGTGATCCTGATGGGGCTGAAGAACCTCGCCGCGATCAGCGCCACCCTGATCGCGCACGGCAAGCCGGCGGACACCCCGGCCGCGGTGATCCAGGAGGGCACCACGTCGGCCCAGCGCACGCTGCGCTCCACGCTCGGCGCGGTCGCCGCCGACGTCGAGGCCGCCGCCCTGCGCCCACCCGCGATCGTGGTGGTAGGCGACGTGGTGCACGCCCTGACCCCCGCCTGACCCTCCGCCCTCGTACGGCGTTACTGCTTGAGCATGTTGTCCAGCAGCAGGGCGCAGCGGATCAGGCCCAGGTGGCTGTACGCCTGCGGGTGGTTGCCCAGCCCGCGCTCGGCCAGCGGGTCGTACTGCTCCGGCAGCAGCCCGGTCGGCCCGGCCGTGTCGACCATCTGGGTGAACAGCTCCTCCGCGTCGCTCCGGCGGCCGGTGCGCAGGTACGCCTCGATCAGCCACGACGTGCAGATGTGGAAGCCGCCCTCCCGGCCGGGCAGGCCGTCGTCCCAGTGGTACCGGTAGACGACCGGCCCGCTGCGCAGCTCCGCCTCGATCTTGAGCACGGTGGAGAGGAAGCGCGGGTCGTCGCCGGCGAGCAGCCCGGAGATGCCGATCCACAGCGACGAGGCGTCCATCTCCTCGTAGCCGTAGGCGACGCTGTACGCCTCGGCCTCCGGGTGCCAGCCGTGCTCCAGCACGTTCGAGGCGATCCGGTCGCGCAGCTCGACCCACTCGGGCCGGTCCTCGCCGCCGTGCCGCCGTACGACGTGCAGCGCCCGGTCCACGGTCATCCAGAGCATGACCTTGGAGAAGACGTGGTGCCGCGGGGGGAGGCGGGCCTCCCAGATGCCGTGGTCGGGCTCGTGCCAGCGGCGGCGTACCGCCTCGACCATGTTCTCCAGCACCCGCCACTCGTCGTCGCGGATCGAGCCCCGGGCGTCGGCGACTGCCGCGATCAGGTCCGCGACCGGGCCGAACACGTCGAGCTGGAGCTGGTGGTTGGCGAGGTTGCCGACCCGTACCGGCCGGGAGCCGGCGTAGCCGGGCAGCGTGTCGATGACCGCCTCGGCGCCCAGCTCGAAGCCGTCCACCGTGTAGAGCGGGTGCAGCCGCTCCGGGTG
Organism: Micromonospora sp. C41; assembly: GCF_018070485.1. Lineage (NCBI taxonomy): Bacteria > Bacillati > Actinomycetota > Actinomycetes > Micromonosporales > Micromonosporaceae > Micromonospora > Micromonospora sp. C41. The sequence continues at coordinate 149,694 of NZ_JAGPXP010000010.1, forward strand.
CCCGCCGGTGCGCTCGACCACGCCGTCGATCCAGCGCAGCAGACCTTCGGCCTCCTCGGTGGAGCCGAGGTCGACCAGCGCGCGGGCGGTCATCGCGGCGTCCCGGAGCCAGCAGTAGCGGTAGTCCCAGTTGCGGACACCGCCCAGCTCCTCGGGCAGCGACGTGGTGGCCGCGGCGAGGATCGAGCCGGTGGGCTCGTGGCAGAGCCCGCGCAGCGTCAGCGCGCTGCGGGCGACCAGGTCCCGGGCGGTGGCGGGCAGCCGCAGCGAGGCCACCCAGTCCTTCCAGGGCTGCTCGGCGGCGGCCTGCCGTTCGTGCACCGGCAGCCGGTGCGGCTCCAGGCTCTGGGTGCCGAAGCGCAGCTCCAGCACCACCTGGCCGCCGGCCGCCGACAGGTCGACCACCGCCTTCGCGGTCTCGTACCCAGCGTCGTTGGTGACCTCCCACTCGACGCCGGGGGAGTGCAGCGCGACCGGCTCGTTGGAGCCGAGCACCAGCAGGCCGTCGTCGAGCGGCTGGAGCTGCACCGCGACCTGGCCGAACTCGGGCCGTGGCGCGAACTCGACGCGGGCCCGCCCGGTGCCGCTGAGCACCCGGACCAGTGTGGAGTCGCCGCTGACCACGGCCGGGTCGTCCGGCGTGGTCTGCCGTACCGGTAGGTCGAGCCAGTCGGTCACGGTCAGGCCGGACCAGCGGGTCTCGACGGTCATCGTGTTGCTGCGGTAGCGCTGGCCGAGCGGGATGCCGCCGCGCTCCGGGCCGACCGTGAAGTGCCCGGCCGGGCTGCCGCCGACCAGGTCGGCGAAGATCGCCGCCGAGTCCGGCTTCGGGTGACACAGCCAGGTGATCTTCGCTTCCGGCGTGACGAGCGCGACGGTACGGCCGTTGGCGAGCATCGAGTGCCGCTCGATCGGCACCGCCCGCTCGCCGAACAGCCAGTGCCGCCGCGTCTCCAGCAGCAGCCCCAGTGCGCGGGCCGCCTCGATCGGCTCGGACACCCGGTAGTCGGCGCGGGTCTCGCCGGGGCCGATCTTGATGCCGACGTCCGGCCCGGTCAGGTTGCCGAACGCGTTCTCGTCGGTGACGTCGTCGCCGATGAACAGCACCGCGCTGGCGGCGAGCTGGGTCCGGAGCTGGTCGATCGCGGTGCCCTTGTTGGTGACCACCACCGACAGCTCGATGACTTCCTTGCCCTGGGTGACCGTCACGCCGTCCCAGGTCGCCGGCCCGTTGCGGACCGCCTCGACGGCCCGGGCGGCGGTGTGCGGGTCGACGCCGCGGGTGTGCACGGCGACGCTGGCGGGCTTGCGTTCCAGGCGGATGCCCGGATGCTCGGCGGCGATCTCCCGCAGCGCCTCGCGGAGCCGGTGCCGGACCGCGATCAGCTCGGGGGTGAGGCGCTCGACGAAGCCGATGTCGAACTCCGAGCCGTGGCTGCCGACGAGGTGCACCTCGCTGGGCAGCCGGGAGAGCGTGGCCAGGTCGCGCAGCGCGCGGCCGGAGACCACCGCGACGCTGGTCTGCGGCAGCGAGGCCAGAGCGCGTACCGCGGCCACCGACTCCGGCAGCGGAACGGCCTTGCTCGGGTCCTCGACGATCGGCGCGAGCGTGCCGTCGTAGTCGCAGGCGACCAGAAGCTGCGGAACCCGGGCGATGCGGCCGATCGCGGCACGCAGTTCGGGATCCAGCACGCCGCCGTGTGCGGCGGCGAGGGCGGGCGAGGTCACGCAGCCTCCGTATCTCCGACGCCGAGCTCGCTGAGGAACGACTTGGCCCAGTGGCCCACGTCGTGGCTGCGCAGATGGCGTTGCATGACGCGCATCCGGCGGCGGGCTTCGGGCTTTTCGACATGCACGGCCCGCAGCAACGCGTCCTTCACCGCGTCCGGGTCGTGGGGATTACACAGGAACGCCTGGCGCAGCTCGGTGGCAGCGCCGGCGAACTCACTGAGCACGAGCGCGCCGCCCTGGTCGGCGCGCGATGCGACGTACTCCTTGGCCACCAGATTCATTCCGTCTCGCAGCGGGGTCACCATCATGACGTCGGCCGCGACGTACATCGCGGCCAGTTCGGAGCGACTGTACGACTGATGCAGATAATGCACTGCAGGCACGCCGACCCGGCCGAATTCACCATTGATCCGGCCAACCTCGCGTTCCACCTTCACCCGAAGTGCCTGGTAGTGCTCCACACGCTCGCGGCTGGGCGTGGCGACCTGCACCATAACCGCGTCCGGAACTGTCAACTTTCCGTCAGCGAGGAGTTCGCGGAAGGCCTTCAGGCGGAGTTCGATGCCCTTGGTGTAGTCGAGCCGGTCGACGCCCAGGATGATCGTCTTCGGGTTGCCCAGCTCCTCGCGGATCTGCTTGGCGCGGGCCTGGATCGCCGGGTCCTCGGCCAGCCGCTCCATCTCCTTGGTGTCGATCGAGATGGGGAACGCGCCCGCCTTCACCTGCCGGCCGTCGACCTGGATCATCTGGCCCTCGTAGCGCAGGCCGAGCAGGTGCCGGGCCAGCCGGACGAAGTTCTGCGCCGCCAGCCGCTGCTGGAAACCGACAAGGTCCGCGCCGAGCAGGCCGCGCAGGATCTCGGTGCGGAACGGCATCTGCATGAACAGCTCGATCGGCGGGAACGGGATGTGCAGGAAGAAGCCGATCCGCAGGTCCGGCCGCAGCTCGCGGAGCATCGCCGGCACCAGCTGGAGCTGGTAGTCCTGGACCCAGACCGTGGCGCCCTCGGCCGCCACGTCGGCCGCGGCCTCCGCGAACCGGGCGTTCACCAACCGGTACGCCTCGCGCCAGCGGCGCTTGTACGCGGGTGTCTCCACGGCGTCGTGGTAGAGCGGCCAGATCGTCGCGTTCGACTGGCCCTCGTAGTAGCGCTCCAGCTCCTCGGCGCTCAACGGCACCGGGTGCAGGCGGATGCCCTCCAGGTCGAACGGCTCGGGCGCGGCGCCGGTGCCGCCGGCCCACCCCACCCAGGTGCCCTGGTGCTCGGCGAGCACCGGGTGCAGCGCGGTCACCAGCCCGCCCGGGCTGCGCCGCCACTGCCGCCCCTCGGGTGTGCTCACCTCGTCGACCGGCAGGCGGTTGGCCACTACGACAAAGGAGCTACGGACGGTCACGATCGGCCACCTCCGGGTACTGACGGGTCCACCGCGATGAGCGTACTGAGCGTAGCTGCGGCCTCTGTTCCCCCGTGCCGGAGTTACCTACCCGTCCCAGAACCGCCGAACCCACCGCGTGATCTTGTCGACACCGGTGGCTCAGAGGTCGATGATCGGCCACTCCTTCGGCAGCACCTCACCGAGCAGCTCCCGCCGGTCCGTCACGATCGGCACGAGCGGATTGGCGGCGGCCTCCATGGCCAGCTGCGCGAGATCCATCCGCCCGGTCATCCGCCGCGACCAGCCTCCGAGGTAGGCGCACATGTCAGGTTCCACGGGGGTGATCTGCACCTGCGGCAGGGCGGCCAGCAGTTCCAGAAGCTCCCACTGCGGAGCCGTGGCCTGCTGATGGGCATGCGCCAGGCAGAGGGCGGGCACCAGCACGTCACGCGCGTAGTCGGCGGCCTCGGCGATCCTCGCACCGACGTCCTTGGCGCCCGAGGCATAGGCCAGCAGCGCGGCCGTGTCGAGCGCCAGGCCGAACTGCGTCACCGCCGCGCCTTCGCCCTGGCCGCAAGGACCTCCGACTGGAGCCGGGTGGCCCGCTCACGAAGCTCGGGCGTGATACTCGCGGTGAGCTGCTGCATCTCCGCGTGGGCCCGGGCCACGTCCTCGTCGGTGATCGTGACACCGGCGCGAGCGAGCAGCACCCGCGTCTGCTCGCCGGCCATCTGCCGACGCACGGCGCGCGCTACGAAGGCGGACACGTTCGGCTCCTTGGCCAGCCGCTCCGCGACGTCGTCCGGCAGGCTCACGGCGATCTTCTTGGTCATACGCCAAGGCTATTCAGTCATACCCGCGCCGGCAAGGAGGCGCGCCACCGTACCCCTGGGGTGGGGTGATGTGGGCGTGGCGGTCCGTACCTGTCAGGATTGACGGCGGCGTGCGTGCGGCCGGCTCCCGGCCGGCGGCGGCGGGCGGAGATCGACGCCCGCGCCCCGCACCCGACAAGCCCGCGAACGCAACCGACGGAGGTAGCCCGCACCGTGGCCCAGTTCATCTACGTCCTGGACAAGGCGCGCAAGGCGCACGGCGACAAGGTCGTGCTCGACAACGTGACGCTGAACTTCCTGCCGGGTGTCAAGATCGGGGTGGTCGGTCCGAACGGCGCCGGTAAGTCCAGCCTCCTCAAAATCATGGCAGGGCTGGACCGGCCGAGCAACGGCGAGGCCCGGCTCATGCCCGGCTACTCCGTCGGCATGCTCGCGCAGGAGCCGCCGCTCAACGAGGAGAAGACGGTCCTCGGCAACGTCGAGGAGGCGGTCGCCGAGACCAAGGCCAAGCTGGAGCGGTTCAACGCCATCGCCGAGCAGATGGCCACCGACTACTCCGACGAGCTGATGGAGGAGATGGGCAAGCTCCAGGAGGAACTGGACGCCGCCGACGCGTGGGACATCGACTCCAAGCTCGAACTCGCGATGGACGCGCTGCGCTGCCCGCCGCCGGACGCCGACGTCACCAAGCTCTCCGGTGGAGAGCGCCGCCGGGTCGCGCTGTGCAAGCTGCTGCTGGAGGCGCCGGACCTGCTGCTGCTCGACGAGCCCACCAACCACCTGGACGCGGAGAGCGTGCAGTGGCTTGAGCAGCACCTGGCCAAGTACGCCGGCACCGTCCTGGCGATCACCCACGACCGGTACTTCCTGGACAACGTGGCCAACTGGATCCTGGAGCTGGACCGCGGCCGGGCCTACCCGTACGAGGGCAACTACTCCACCTACCTGGAGAAGAAGGCCGCCCGGCTCTCCGTCGAGGGACGCCGCGACGCCAAGATGAAGAAGCGGCTGTCCGAGGAACTGGAGTGGGTCCGCTCGAACGCCAAGGCTCGGCAGACCAAGTCCAAGGCCCGCCTGGACCGCTACGACGAGATGGCCGCCGAGGCGGAGAAGACCCGGAAGCTGGACTTCGAGGAGATCCAGATCCCGCCGGGCCCGCGACTGGGCAACACGGTCATCGAGGCGCAGAACCTGACAAAGGCGTTCGGCGACCGGGTGCTGATCGACGACCTGTCGTTCTCGCTGCCCCGCAACGGCATCGTCGGCATCATCGGCCCGAACGGCGTCGGCAAGACCACGCTGTTCAAGACCATCGTCGGGCTGGAGCAGCCGACCAGCGGCTCGGTCCGGGTCGGCGAGACGGTCTCGCTGTCGTACGTCGACCAGAACCGGCAGGGCCTGGACGGCGACAAGACGGTCTGGGAGGTCGTCTCCGACGGGCTGGACCACCTCATGGTGGGCAAGGTCGAGATGCCGTCCCGGGCGTACATCGCGGCGTTCGGCTTCAAGGGGCCGGACCAGCAGAAGCCGACGAAGGTGCTCTCCGGCGGCGAGCGCAACCGGCTCAACCTGGCGCTGACGCTGAAGATCGGCGGCAACGTGATCCTGCTCGACGAGCCGACGAACGACCTGGACGTGGAGACGCTGTCCAGCCTGGAGAACGCGCTGCTGGAGTTCCCCGGCTGCGCCGTGGTCATCTCCCACGACCGGATGTTCCTGGACCGGGTCGCCACGCACATCCTGGCCTGGGAGGGCGACGACCAGAACCCGGCGAAGTGGTTCTGGTTCGAGGGCAACTTCGAGGCGTACGAGAAGAACAAGATCGACCGGCTCGGCGCCGAGGCGGCCCGGCCGCACCGGGTGACCTACCGCAAGCTCACCCGTGACTGACCGCTTCGTCTACCACTGCGCGTTGCGCTGGTCCGACCTGGACGCGTACGGCCACGTCAACAACGCCCGCTTCCTCACGCTCTACGAGGAGGCCCGGGTGGCGATGATGTTCGCCGGTGGCCGGGCGTGGGGAGTGGGCTCGTTCGCCGACGGGGTGGTCATCCGCCGGCACGAGGTCGACTACCTGCGCCCGGTCGACTACGCGCTCGGCCGGGCCAGCGCGGAGGCGGCCCCGACCGTGCGGATCGAGCTGTGGGTGGACCAGATCCGCAACGCCTCGTTCTCGGTCGCCTACGAGCTGTACGACGGCGACACGCTGGCCAGCACCGCCCGGTCGGTGCTGGTGCCGTTCGACCTCGCCGCCCAGCGGCCACGCCGGATCTCGCCGGACGAGCGCGCGTTCCTGCTCCGCTACGCGCCGGGGCTGAGCGGATGACGACCGGGCACGGGCTGACCGGGGTGGCCGACGCGGGGGCCTTCCTGGCCCGGCTGGTCCGGTTCGACCCGGCCACGGTGGTCCGCCTGCGGCCGGTGCCCGGCGCCGGGCGTACGGCGCTCTGGGCGCGGCTGCCCTGGGGGGTGCTCGTGGTCCGTACCGTGCCCGGCGCCGCCCCCGGTGACGTCACGGTGGCCGCGGGGGAGCTGCTGGCCGAACTCTCCGCCGGGGGCGCGGCGCTGCCGGTACGGCGGGACGACGGCTGGCGCTGGCAGCTCCCACCGGCTGCCAGCCGCGTGGTGGAGACGCTGCCCGGCGCGGAGTTGCGCCGGATCGCGGAGGCGGCGGCCGGGACGCTGCGCGAGGCGGCCACGCACGGGGTGGCCGGCCGCGCGGTGGGTCAGCGGGTGCTGCGGGACGCGCTGCTGGACCACGTCGCCGTGGTGGTGACGCCGGACGAGGACCCGCGCACGCCGGTGGAGGTGTCGCAGCGGCTGGTGCAGGGTCTGGTCCGGATGGGCTTCGCCGGTAGCGGCGAGGACGACGTTCAGGTGCGGGTCGCCGGCCGGTGGGTCGGGCTCGTCGGTCCGTTCGGGGCGGTGTGGTCGCGTACCGTCGCCGATCTTGCACTCAGGCCGATGCCGGGTCAGCCGAAAGTATGACCCATCATCGGCCTTCCGGTTTGGGGCGGCCGTTGGGGGGATGCCTCATGCCGCCTGTCCGGGTACCGTCCTTCCTCGGATCCAACGCACCGTAGGCGATTGGATCCGCTGGGGAGTGAGGTGCGCGAGCGATGCCGTGGTGGTCATGGCGCCCTGGTCCCGCCGCTGGCGGCGAACCGGAGACTCGAAGCGGAGTCACAGTGGATGACACCATCCGGGTGGGGCCACCTACCCCGCGCCAGCCGGGAGACGACGCGCCGGCACCCGAGCGCCCGGCCCTGGCGGACATGCCGGCCACTGTCGCCCCGGTCACCCTGAGCCGGGTCTGCGACGCGCTCGACCTGCTGGACGTGCGCTACCTGGCCGACGGCGGCGGCAACCTGCTGGCCATGTGGGAGCGGCACGCCGTGCTCGTCGCGCTGGAGGGCCCGGAGGACGAGATCCTGGTGATGCGGGCCCGCCCGCACGCCACCGTCCCGCCGGACTGGGCCGACCGGGCGTACCGGGTGGTCAACGAGTGGAACCACACCCGCCGCTTCTGCAAGGCGTACATCGGCGACCCGACCGAGCGCGGCCAGCTCCCGATCTACGCCGAACTCCAGGTCCCGCTCGGCGCCGGGGCCCACGACGCGCTGCTCGTCGAGATGCTCGACTGCGGCGCCGCGGTCGCCACCACGTTCGTCGACTGGCTGCACGACGAGGGCGCGCTGCTCTGAGAGCCGGGCGGCTCAGCCGGCCGCCGGGTCCTCCATCACGTTCACCATGAAGTAGGCGGCCCGCTCCAGGTAGTCCCAGAGCGCGCCGGCGAGCTGCGGCGGCAGGTCCAGCGCGTCCACCGCCCGGCGCATGTGCAGCAACCAGGCGTCGCGCTCCGCGGCGCCGATCCGGAACGGGGCGTGCCGCATCCGCAGCCGGGGGTGCCCGCGCTGCTCGGAGTAGGTGTGCGGCCCACCCCAGTACTGGATGAGGAAGAGGGTCAGCCGGTCCGCCGCCGGGCCCAGATCCTCCTCCGGATACATCGGCCGCAGCAGCGGGTCCTCGGCGACGCCGGCGTAGAACTCGTCCACCAGCTTGCGGAAGGCCGGTTCACCGCCGATCGCCTCGAAGAGGGTCATCGACTCGCCTGGGGAAGTCACGCTTCCATCCTGCCAGGTGCGCCCCCGCGGTCGCGCCCGCCCGCGGGGCGGCGCGGATCACGTCACCGCGTGCCGGCGCCGGCCGTGCTCCCGGCCCCGGTCGCCCGCCGCCGGGCCACGCGCGGCGTGCGTGGGTGCGGCGGCGTCCGGGGCCGACTCGGCGCGGGCGGCCGCGATCGCCGCGTCGATGGTGCGCGGCCGAGGCCAGGCGAACGCCGCGACGAGCATCAGCAGCACGCCCGCCGCACTCCACGCGCCGACCACCGACGGGACGGAGAACCGCTCGGCGAGGGCGCCGGTGGCGAGCACCGCGGCGCCCTGGATGACCTGGGTGCCGGTGGCCATCACCCCGAACGCCCGGGCCCGGTAGCCGTCCGGCAGGGCCTGCACGAACAGCCCGTTGGCGACCGGCACCAGCCCGGCGACGGCGAAGCCGCACGCCGCGGCGAGCAACGCCACCACGGACGGGGCCGGGTCGAGGAGCGCGGGCACGAGCACCGCCGGCGCGATCACCATCAGCGGCCGCATCAGCGCCAACCGGCGCGCCGGGGCGATCAGCCGCCCGATGATCACCCCGCCGAGGACGTATCCGACCGGACCGGCGGCCATGATGACCGCCTGGGCGGTGCCGGCGTCCATCGTGCCGTCGGTGCGCTCGGCGGCCCAGCCGGCGGCCAGCCCTTCGGGGACGATCGAGAACAGCATCGCGCTGAACACCAGCATCGCGATGGCCCGCAGCACCGGCCGTTCGAAGACGATGCGGAAGCCCTGGCCGGTCTCCCGCAGCAGGTGGCTGCGGTGCTTCGCGGTCATCGTCGACGGCCGGTCGTGTACGCCGACGCGGACCAGCAGGGCCGACAGGGCGAAGGTCGCCGCGTTGACGAGCAGCGCGGCGTTCGGGTTCAGCGCGGCGATGGTCGCGCCGATCAGGTAGCCGACGACCTGGGCGGCCTGGGACGCGCTGGTGAACGCGGACAGGCCCACCACCAGCCGGTCGCCGGTGAGGATCTGCGGCATCACCGCCGAGCGCGCCGCCTGGCTCGGCGGATTCGCGAGCGTGGCCAGGAAGATCAGCGCGAGGACCGACCAGGCCGGCATGAACGGCATGGCGACGAGCACCATCAGCGCCATCCGGATCAGGTCGCAGATCACCATGACCCGGCGGTAGCGGTGCCGCTCGGCGAGCGCGGAGAGCAACGGGCCACCGAGCAGCCAGGGCAGATAGCTGACCGCGAACGCGGCGGCGGAGAGCGCGACCGATTCGGTCTCGCGCAGCACGAGCACGGTGACCGCGGCCTTGGCGAGATAGTCGCCGACCCAGGAGAGGATGTTGGCGGCGAAGAGCGCCCGGAACTCCGGCTGACCGAACACGTCGCGGAAGGTGGCCGGGCCCTCCTGGGCGGGTCGCTCGTCGGACACCGTCGCCTCCATCGTTCCTGGTCGACCACTTGTGATGGCCCGACCGGGAACCGTCGTCAGATCAACCGATCAGCGAGGACACGAGCACGCTCCCCGGTGGAGCGTGTTCACCGGATTCTGCCCGATCGTCTGACAACTGGCTAGGGTGAACGGATTGATCGTCGCATCTCCGACTGAACCGAACGGACGATACCCGAGGGGCCGCGCGGAGCGCGACCCCCGGAAAATAGTCCGGCTTGTCCGGCGACTCAGGTGGGTCCGCTGGTCCCCGTGCCCTCGGCAGTGGGCGTCGCCGGCGTCTGGGGCGGCAGCCCGGGGAAGAGCCGGGCCGCCGCGATCTGCGCGGTGATCCCGGAGTTCTCCAGCGCCTCGGCGAGGCGGCGGCGCAGCTCCCGGCCCACCGCGAACTGCCCGTCCGCGGTGGTCTTGACGACGGTACGGATCACCGTGCCGTCCACGGTGATCTGCTCGACGCCGAGGACCTCCGGCGCCTCGACGATCTTCGGCGCCAGCTCCGGGTCCAGCGCCACCGACGCCGCCGCGGTACGCAGCACCGCCGTGGCCTCCTCGGTGCCGGCGAAGCCGATCGGCAGGTCGACCACGACCAGGGCCCAACCCTGACTCTTGTTGCCGACGCGGACGATCTCCCCGTTGCGGATGTACCAGAGCACCCCGCGGCCGTCACGGACCGTGGTCACCCGCAGGCCCACCGCCTCCACCACGCCCGTCGCCTCGCCGAGGTCGACCGTGTCACCGACGCCGTACTGGTCCTCGATCAACATGAACAGGCCGGCGATCAGGTCCTTGACCAGGCTCTGCGCGCCGAAACCGAGCGCCACGCCGGCGATGCCCGCGCTGGCCAGCAGCGGGGCCAGGTCGAAGCTGAACTCCTTGAGCACCATCAGCAACGCGATGCCGAACACGAACGCGGTGACCATGCTGCGCAGCACCGACCCGATCGCCTCGGCCCGCTGCCGCCGCCGCTCCGGCACGAACTGGTCCGGGTCGGGCGTGGCGCTGGGAATCCGCTCCCGCAGCGGGCGGAGCATGGTCGGCACCGCGCCGTCGGTGGTGGTCCGCACCAGCCGGTTGATGGTCCGGTGCAGCGCCCAGCGGGCGGCCACCGCGAGCAGCAGGATCAGCGCCACCCGCAGCGGCTTGAACAGGATCCAGTAGCTGCTCTCGGCGAACCAGGCGGAGTCGGTGACCCGGTACACCCACTCGCAGGAGCTGCTGCCCTGGCAGTCCGGCCGCCGGTCGGAGACGGCGGACAGCAGGGCGGAGATCAGGTCGGAGAGATTCACAGTGCTTTCGTACCGCACCCGCGTCGCCCGTCCGGCGCGGACCCACCGCCGGCCGGGCAACCCGCCCTGCTTCCTGCTCCGTTGTACCGGGGGGCGGCAAAAACGCCCCGGCCCGCACGGGGGCCCCGCGACTGGCCGTCCAGCGCGCAGCTGGGCGGAGCAAGGGGAAAAGCGACATGACGGAGGAACTCTTAGGCGCGCGCCGATCCTGGTCCCGTCGTCAGGTGCTGACGGTGGTGGCGGCGGCGGCCGGCGCCGCGCCGCTGGTGGCGACCGGGGCGGCGAAACTGTCTGCCGAATCGCCTGTCAAGTTCCGCAGCGACCCGTTCGAGATCCGCGATCTGCCGCAGGGGCAGCGGCCCTACTACAGCGGCGTGCGGCTCCCGCTCGTCGACACGGGCACGCACGACGAGCACGGCGTACGCATGGCGCTGCTCACCGGGAAGCTCTACGACCATCCGGTGGCCCAGGCCCAGTACGGCATCAACCTGCTGGAGAGTTACCGGGTCACCGGCGATCAGGTGTACCTCAAGCGGGCGATGGCGCAGGCGCAGCGCCTGATCGACAGGCGGGTCGTGCGGCGGGACGCCTGGTTCTACCCGTACCGGTTCCGGCACGCCATGCACCGCGGCACCGACGTCTACGAGACGCCGTGGTACTCGATGATGGCCCAGGGGCAGGCGATGAGCCTCTTCGTCCGGCTGGCGCAGATCGTCGGCGAGCGCACCCACTGGCGGCAGGCGGCCGACTCGACGTTCGCGTCCTACCTGCTCCCGCCGGTGGGCGGCCTGCCGTGGGGGGTGTACGTCAAGGACGGGCTGCTCTGGCTTGAGGAGTACGCCCACCCGACGCGGGTGCGCGGCGACCAGACCTACAACGGGCACGTCTTCTCGGCCTTCGGGCTCTGGGACTACTGGAGCCTGAGCCGCGACGCCCGGGCCCGCCAGATGCTCCAGGGCGCGATCACCACCGCCCGGGACGCCCACCACCTCGTCCGCACCCGCCAGTGGCGGAGCCGGTACTGCCTCACCCACCGCAAGGACGCGGGCATGTACCACTCGACGCACATCATCCAGCACGCCGTGCTGCACGCGATCACCGGCGACCCGACATTCGCCGGGATCATGGACCTGTTCTACTCCGACCACCCCACCTACGGGGTGTCCGGAACGATCCGGCTCGCCCCCGGGGACCACGTCGGCTACAAGTTCGACGCGTCCGGCACGGTCCTGGACCGCAAGCGGATCTCCCTGACCAGGCCGACCGAGGCGGCCTCCACGGAACGGCACAAGGTGATGCGGCAGACCGGCATCTGGTACGACATCAGCGAGGGGAGCCTGAGCGGCTACCTGGTCCAGGAGATCCCCGGCCGGTCGTACCAGATCGGGAGAGCGGCGCCGATCGGCTACCGCATCCCGCGCTCGGCGGTGGTCGTCGCCGCGCCCGGCAGGGCGTACTCCCTGGACGACGCCGGGAAGGTGACGGCGGTGACCGCCGGCCTCGCCGTCGGTGACACCGTGACAGTGGATCTGCGCGCCGCCATCGACGGCGTCCAGCACTACCGCCTGGCCGCCGGCCCGCACGAGGGCCAGTGGGTCCGGCTGGGCACCCTGCGTAGCGTCGGCACGGCGTAGCGCGAGCGCGCCGGACCGCCCCGGTGCGGGTGATCCGGTGGGCCGCTTGCAGATTCGTGCGTGCAATCGAGGGCGCGATCAGGGACTATTGGCGCAACGGACGTCGGTGATCCGGCCGGCGTCGGAATTCGTTCCGCGCTGTTCGCGGGCGGTTCCGGCGCGCAGACGGCGGGAGCGGCTGGACCGGGAGGGTGAGCGCGATGCCTGACATACGACCCACGGCGGGCTCCGGTGCGCTCGTTCTCAACGCCACCTACGAACCCCTGTGCGTCGTGTCGGTGCGTCGTGCCGCGATCCTCGTGCTCTCCGCCAAGGCGATCTGCGTCGCCGACGGCGAGGGCATCCTGCACAGCGCGCGCAACGCGTTACCGGTGCCCTCAGTGGTACGCCTGACCCGCTACGTCCGGGTGCCCTACCGCACCCACGTCGGGCTGTCCCGGCGGGCCGTGTTCGCCCGCGACGGGTGGCGGTGCGCGTACTGCCGGGGGCCGGCGGAGACCATCGACCACGTGTTCCCGCGCAGCCGGGGTGGCCGGCACGCCTGGGAGAACGTGGTCGCCGCGTGCGCGCGGTGCAACCACACCAAAGGCGACAAGACGCCGGCCGAGCTGGGCTGGCGGCTGCACCACCTGCCGGCCGCCCCGAAAGGGGCGGCCTGGCGGGTTCTCGGGCACCGCGCGCCCGACCCGCGCTGGGCGGACTGGCTCGACCTGCGCGAGCCCGAGTCCGAGGCGGCCTGACCGGCGCGCTCAGCGCGCCTTGACCAGCGAGGCGTAGACGACCAGGTTGTCCGCGTACCCGGTCTCGCCGCCCACCCAGCGCCCACCGCAGGTGATCAGCCGCAGGTTGGGCCGGCTGAAGTCGCCGTAGACGTCCTCCACCGGCAGCTTCTCCTTGCCGTACCGCTCGATCGAGGTCACCTCGAACACCGCCACCGAGCGGTCCTCGCGGGTCACCTCGATCCGGTCGCCGTCGTCGAGGTTCTTCAGCCCGTGGAAGACGGCCGGCCCGGTGGTGGTGTCGACGTGCCCGACGAGCACCGCCGGGCCGTACTGGCCGGGGGTGGGGCCCTGGTCGTACCAGCCGACCTCGCCGGCCCGGTCCACGTCCGGCACGTCGATGCTGCCGTCCGGCGCGATTCCGACGCGGTGCACCGGCGCGCGCAGGTCGAGCTTGCCGATGCTCAGGTCGGTCGGCGGGCTGGCCGGCAGCACCGGGAACTTCTTCGGCGGCGGGCGCAGGCCGGCGACGATCCGGTCCGGCAGCACGCTGACCCCGGTCACCCGTTCCAGCCCGAGCATGGCCACGATCAGCGCCATCACGCTCGCCACCACGAGCACCGGGACACCCGGGTTGCGGCTCGGGGCGTACCGGCGGGTGGTGGCCGGTGCGGCGCGGGCCGGGACCGGCCGCGGGTCGGCGGTGGTGACGCTGGCCGTGAAGGCGTGCCCGGCGACATGGGCGAACCGGCGCGCGGCCCGGGACGTCAGCCGCAGCGCGGCCCGGAGCCGTTTCGCGCGCTCCGGCGGCCGGCGGCCGGCGGCGCGACGGCGGGTGCGGTCCGCCGCCGGGCCGGCGCGGTCCCGGCGGCGCGATTTGCGGGCCATGTCGGCGCCTCGTCAGACGCGGTTACCGGTCTTGCGGCGGGCGCTCACGCCGGCCACCACGGCCACCGCCACCAGCCCGCCGACCAGCAGCAGCGAGCCGGTGCCCCGGCCGCCCGCGGCGCCCCCACCGCCGGTCGCCGGTCCCTTGCTCGGCTGCGCCATGTTCAGCACGGTGAGCATGGTCGAGGCGGTGTTGCCGTTGGAGCAGTCCAGGTTCACCGGGTAGTCGCCGGGCGCCTTGTTGCCGGGCACGGTGACCGAGCCGGTGAGGAAGCCGTTGTCGGGCCGCAGCGTCACCCGCCCGAAGGCGTCCGAGGTGACCTGGGCCTGACGGTTGTTGCTGTTGTCGCAGCCGGCCCGCAGGCTCACTCGGGAACCGGCCTGGACGCTGTTCGGCGTCACCTCGATGAACACGCTCTCGCCGGCCCGCGCCGGTGGCGCGGTCGCCAGGACGAACGTCGCGACCAGGCCGAACAGGCCCAGTACGGACGACAGCACGCGGTGTGACAGGAGCCCTCGCATGGTTCCCCCCTCCCGGCGCGACGGTGCGCCGGACCCACTGACGGGCAGCGGCGGCTGCTTTCCCGGCGGGCAGGGGAAGCTAACGAGGCGCCTTCACCACGGGATGCCAGGCCAGCGGCGTGGAGAGCACCATCGTGCTGGACGGCTGGCCGTACGGGGCGAGCCGGTCGATGACCTCCTCGAACTCGCCCATGTTGGTGGCGGCGACCTTGAGCATGCTGCAGGCGTCCCCGGTGATCCGGTGGATCTCCATGATCTCCGGCCAGCCGGCCACCTCGGGGTCGTTGAGGATGCAGCGCGCGCCGTAGCAGGACATCCGGATCAGGGCGAGCACCGTGCGTCCGGCCCGGGTGAGGTCGACGTGGGCGTGGTAGCCGGTGATCACGCCGGACTCCTCCAGCCGCCGCACCCGTTCGGCCACCGCGGGCGGGGACAGGTGGACCCGGCGGGACAACTCGCTGTACGAGAGCCGGGCGTCGGCCTGGAGCTCACGCAGCAACGCCCAGTCCATGTCGTCCACGCGGGGACCTTCCTTCCGTAAAGGGAGCGACGCGAGATGGTTTCGGTTCGCGAGGTGAGACCACCATACCGCCGTTGAACAGGCATTCCATTCGGCCGCCCACCAGCGGGATCATGACGTCTACCCCGCGCACGGACGGAGAACGACTGTGGAACAGACGACGGCGGTGCGCCCGGTAACCCCCCAGGAACGGGCGGCTCGGGCGGCACGCAACGGCGGCGAGCCGACGCTGGAATTCGCCGAGCGCGTGCCGTACGACGCCTACGTACGGGCCAGCACCCTGCACCGGCTCCAGGAGCCGCTCAGCGACGACCCGGGCGAGATGTCCTTCCTGATGGTCAGCCAGATCATGGAGCTGTACTTCGGGCTGACCTGCCACGAGCTGCGGCACGCCAAGCGTGAGCTGCGCGAGGACCGGATCTGGGAGGCGCTGGCCCCGCTGCGCCGGGCCGCCCTGCACCTGGAGGGCCTCAACGCGGCCTGGCACGGCCTGCGCTGGATGAGCCCGGCCGACTTCAACCGCTTCCGCGACCGGCTCGGCGAGGGCTCCGGCTTCCAGTCCGCGATGTACCGGCAGCTGGAGTTCCTGCTCGGCCTGCGCGACCGGGCGCTGATCCGCCCGTTCCGCCGGCAGACCGACGTGTACGACGAGCTGACCGCCGCGCTGGCCACGCCGAGCCTCTGGGACGAGGTGGTGGGGCTGCTGGCCCGCAAGGGCTTCGACGTGCCGGCCGAGCTGCTGTCCCGGGACGTCAACACCGAGCACGAGGCGCACCCGGCGATCGAGGCGGCCTGGGTCCGGATCTACGGCGACAGCGGCCCGGACAACCACCTGCGCCTGCTCGGCGACGCGCTGACCGAGATCGCCGAGGAGTTCGGCGACTGGCGCTGGAACCACGTCAAGGCCGTGCAGCGCACCATGGGCGCCAAGGTCGGCAGCGGCGGTTCCGCCGGACTGGCATGGTTGCAGCGCAGCATGGCCCGGGTGGTCTTCCCGGAGCTGTGGTCGGCCCGCACCGCGATGTGACGAGAGAGAACAGCATGCACACCCCCGAGAACGAAGCCCTCCGCCGCGACGCCGACGACCCCGGTCACCGGCACCTGTTCCACATCCCGCCGGCTGACGGCGGTCGCTACCCGGACACCGCGTACCTGGCCGGCAACTCGCTCGGCCTGCAGCCCCGCGCCACCCGGGACGAGCTCCTCGCCGACCTGGACGCCTGGCAGCGCCTGGGCGTGGAGGGGCACCTGGAGTCGGAGCGGCCCTGGCTGCCGTACCACGAGCTGCTGACCGCGCCGGCCGCCCGCCTGGTCGGCGCGCTGCCCGCGGAGACGGTGGTGATGAACTCCCTCACCGTCAACCTGCACCTGCTGATGGTGAGCTTCTACCGGCCGGCCGGCGAGCGCACCCGCATCGTGATCGAGGACAGCGCGTTCCCGTCGGACAGCTACGCGGTGCGCAGCCAGGCCCGCTTCCACGGCCTGGACCCGGACACCACCGTCGTCCGCCTCAAGCCGCGCCCCGGCTCCGACACGCTCGGCACGCAGGACGTGCTGGACTTCCTGGCCCGCGAGGGCCACACGGTGGCGCTGCTGATGCTCGGCGGCGTGAACTACCTGACCGGCGAGCTGATGGACATCCCCGCCATCACCGCCGCCGGGCGGGCCGCGGGCGCGGTCGTCGGCTGGGACCTGGCGCACGCCGCCGGCAACGTGCCGCTGGCGCTGCACGACTGGGACGTCGACTTCGCGGCCTGGTGCTCCTACAAGTACCTCAACTCCGGCCCGGGCGCGCTGGGCGGCGTCTTCGTCCACGAACGGCACCTCGGCGACCCGTCGATCCAGCGCTTCGAGGGCTGGTGGAGCACCGAGGCGGCCACCCGGTTCGAGATGACCCCGGTGTCCCGGCCGCCGGCCACCGTCGAGGCGTGGCAGATCTCCAACCCGCCGATCTTCGCGATGGGCCCGGTGCGTACCTCGCTGGAGCTGTTCGACTCCGTCGGCATGCCGGCGCTGCGCGAGCGCAGCCTGCGGCTCACCGCCTGGCTGGAGCAGCTGCTCGACGAGGTCACGCCGGGCCGCCCGCTGAGCGTGGTCACCCCGCGCGACCCGGCCCGGCGCGGTTGCCAGCTCTCGGTGCGGATCGGGGTGGGCAGCGCGAACGAGCTGACCAAGCGGCTGCGGCACGAGCACGGCGTCGTCGCCGACGCCCGGGAGCCGGACATCGTCCGGTTCGCCCCGGTGCCGCTCTACTCGACGTACCACGACTGCTGGCGGGTCGCCGAGGCGCTGGCGGCAACTGTTGAGAAGGAGGGCTCATGACCGAGCGCGACGAGATCGCTGTCGTCGGCGCCGGGCTGGCCGGCTGCCTGCTGGCCTGCTACCTGGCCCGGCGCGGCTACCCGGTGGCCCTCTACGAGCGGCGGCCCGACCCGCGTACCGGCACCGTCGAGCGGGGCCGCTCGATCAACCTGGCGCTGTCCGAGCGCGGCCTGGACGCGCTGCGCCGCATCGGCCTGGAGGACGAGGTGATGGCGGACGCGCTGCCGATGCGCGGCCGCATGATCCACCCGGTCGAGGGTGAGCCGGAGTTCCAGTCCTACAGCGGCACCGGCGACCTGGCGATCAACTCGATCAGCCGGGGCGCGCTGAACAACGCGCTGCTGGACGCCGCCGCCGCGCTGCCGAACGTGCGCGTCGCGTTCGACCACCGGCTGGTCGGCCTCGACCCGCTCGGCGGCGAGATGACGTTCGAGACCCCGCAGGGCAAGGTCACCGCCACCGCCTCGGTCATCCTCGGCGCCGACGGCGCCGGCTCCGCGGTGCGCGGGCAACTGCTCGCGTACGGGGGCCTGACCGAGAGCCTCGACTTCCTCGACTACGGCTACAAGGAGCTGACCATCCCGCCGCTGGGCGGGGAGTTCGCGCTCGACCCGGGCGCGCTGCACATCTGGCCGCGCGGCACCTCGATGATGATCGCGCTGCCGAACCCGGACCGCTCCTTCACCTGCACGCTGTTCTGGCCGACCCACGGCACGCGCAGCTTCGCGTCGCTGAGCAGCCCGGCCGCGATCGAGCGGTTCTTCGCCACCCACTACCCGGACCTGGTCCCGCTGGCCCCGAACCTGGTCGACGACTACCAGCACAACCCGGTCGGCGTGCTCGGCACGGTGCGCTGCACGCCGTGGCAGGTGGCCGGGAAGGTCGGCCTGATCGGCGACGCCGCGCACGCCATCGTGCCGTTCTACGGCCAGGGCGCGAACTGCGCGTTCGAGGACGTGGTCGAGCTGGACCGCTGCCTCGACGAGTGCGACGACGAGTGGGCCGCCGCGCTGCCGCTGTTCCAGCACCGCCGCCAGGACAACGCGGAGGCGATCGCCCGGATGGCGCTGGCGAACTTCGTGGAGATGCGGGACAAGGTCGCCTCGCCGGTGTTCCGGACCCGCAAGCAGGTCGAGCACGCGCTGGAGCGCGCGCTGCCCGGCCGCTACGTCTCCCAGTACGAGCTGGTCTCGTTCTCGACCACCCCGTACGCGCAGGTGCGCCGCCGGGTGCGCGCGCAGTACGCGGTGGTCGGCGCGGTGGCGGCCGGCGCGGTGGCGCTGCTGGCCGGTGGGGTCCGCGCGGCGCTGGGGCGGCGGCGATGACGCTCTGGGATCCCCGGCTGATGGCCGGGCACGCGCCGGACGGCCCCGGCCTGCTGCGCAACTTCGTCGGCGGCGAGTTCGTCGACGCCGGCGCCCGGTTCACCAAGCGCAGCCCGGTCACCGGCGAGCCGGTGTTCGAGGTGGTCGAGGCGTCGCAGTCCACGGTGGACGACGCGGTGGCCGCGGCCCGGGCGGCGCTGCGCGGCCCGTGGGGCCGGATGGGGGAGCGGGAACGCGCCGAGGTGCTGCGCCGGGTCGCCGACGAGCTGGAGCGGCGCTTCGACGACCTGGTTGCCGCCGAGGTGGCGGACACCGGCAAGGCCATCTCGCAGGCCCGGACGCTCGACATCCCGCGCGGCGCGGCCAACTTCCGCGCGTTCGCCGAGATCGTCGCGACCGCGCCCACCGAGTCGTTCACCACTGTCACCCCGACCGGCGGCCGGGCGCTGAACTACGCGGTCCGCAAGCCGGTCGGCGTGGTCGCGGTGATCGTGCCGTGGAACCTGCCGCTGCTGCTGCTCACCTGGAAGGTCGCGCCGGCCCTGGCCTGCGGCAACGCCGTGGTGGTCAAGCCCAGCGAGGAGACCCCGGCCTCCGCCACGCTGCTGGCCGAGGTGATGGCCGCGGCGGGCGTGCCGGACGGCGTGTTCAACCTGGTGCACGGCTTCGGCCCGGGCTCGGCCGGCGAGCACCTGACCCGCCACCCGGGTGTGGACGCGATCACGTTCACCGGCGAGTCGGCCACCGGCAGCGCGATCATGCGCGCCGCCGCCGACGGGGTGAAGGCGGTCAGCTTCGAGCTGGGCGGCAAGAACGCCGGCCTGGTGTTCGCCGACGCCGACCTGGACGCGGCGATCGCCGGTTCGGTGCGGTCCAGCTTCACAAACGGCGGCCAGGTGTGCCTGTGCACCGAGCGCATTTACGTGCAGCGGCCGGTGTTCGAGGAGTTCACCGCGCGGCTGGCCAAGCGCGCCGACGAACTGGCGTACGGCTGGCCGGACGACGAGGCGACGGCGAACATGCCGCTGATCTCGCACGGGCACCGGGACAAGGTGCTCGGCCACTACGCGCTGGCCCGCACCGAGGGTGCCGAGGTCCGCGCGGGCGGCGGTACGCCGCGCTTCGGCGACGGCCGCGACGGCGGGGCGTACGTGCAGCCGACGGTGCTCACCGGCCTCGGCGCGGACGCCCGCACCAACCAGGAGGAGATCTTCGGCCCGGTGGTGCACGTCGCGCCGTTCGACGACGAGGACGAGGCGTTCACGCTGGCCAACGGCACCGACTACGGCCTGGCCGCGACGGTGTGGACGCGGGACGTGGGCCGGGCGCACCGGGCCGGCGCCCGGCTCGACGCCGGCATCGTCTGGGTGAACACCTGGTTCCTGCGCGACCTGCGCACCCCGTTCGGCGGGGTGAAGGCGTCGGGTGTGGGCCGCGAGGGCGGCGTGCACTCGCTCGACTTCTATTCGGAACTGACAAACGTCTGTGTGGACCTGTCATGAGCGCGCGTGGTGGGCAGAATGGCCGGAATCCCCAGCGACGTAAGCGAGGAACCGCCATGACCGTGGACATCGAGGCCGCCAACCGGGAACTCGCGGTGGCCCGGCAGGAGGGCAAACCCTGCCCGCCGCTGCGCGGCCGGCTGCTGCCCGAGGGCGACGTCGAGGCCGCGTACCAGGTGCAGCAGGTCTACACCCGGCAACGGCTGGGCAAGGGGCACCGCCGCGTCGGCGCGAAGATCGGCCTGACGTCGCGGACCGTGCAGGAGAGCTTCGGCGTCTTCCAGCCCGACTTCGGGGTGCTCTTCGACGACATGGCCGTCGGCGACGGCGTCGAGGTGCCGATCGACCGGCTGCTCCAGCCGCGGGTGGAGGCGGAGATCGCCTTCGTGCTCGGCGCGGACCTGCCGGACGAGCGGGTCACCACTGTCGACCTGATCCGGGCGGTGGACCACGTGCTGCCGGCCATCGAGATCGTCGACTCGCGGGTCGCCGACTGGGACATCTCCATCGTGGACACGGTGGCGGACAACGCCTCCAGCGGGCTGTTCGTGCTCGGCACCGCGCCCCGGCGGCTCGCCGACGTGGACCTGCGGCTGTGCGGCATGGTTCTGGAGCACGCCGGTGAGCCGGTCTCGGTCGGCGCGGGCGCGGCCTGCCTCGGCAATCCGCTGCACGCGCTGCAGTGGCTGGCCGCGACCATGGCCCGGGCGGGCGACCCGCTCAAGGCCGGTGACGTGGTGCTCTCCGGCGCGCTCGGCCCGATGGTGCCGGTCACGCCCGGCGCCGCGTACGAGGCGCGCATCTCCGGGCTCGGCTCGGTGCGTACCTGTTTCTCGCGGGAGGGAAGCTCATGAGCGGCGTCGGAGTGGCGGTGCTCGGGTCGGGCAACATCGGCACCGACCTGATGATCAAGGTGTTGCGGCTCAGTGAGAGCCTGCGCATGGTGGCGATGGCCGGCATCGACCCGGCCTCGGACGGTCTGGCCCGGGCCCGCCGGCTCGGCGTGACCACCACCGCCGAGGGCGTCGACGGCTTGGTCGCGCTGCCCGAGTTCGCCGACGTCCAGCTCGTCTTCGACGCCACCTCGGCCGGCGCGCACAAGCGGCACGACGAGGTGCTGCGGGCACACGGGCGTACGGTCGTCGACCTGACCCCGGCCGCGATCGGCCCGTACGTGGTGCCGCCGGTGAACCTCGACGAGCACCTGGCCGAGCCCAACGTCAACATGGTGACCTGCGGCGGGCAGGCGACGGTGCCGATCGTGCACGCGGTCGGCCGGGTCACCCCGGTCGCGTACGGCGAGATCGTCGCCTCGATCGCCTCGAAGTCGGCCGGTCCGGGCACCCGGGCCAACATCGACGAGTTCACCGAGACCACCGCCCGGGCGATCGAGGTGGTCGGCGGCGCCGAGCGCGGCAAGGCCATCATCGTGCTGAACCCGGCCGACCCGCCGCTGCTGATGCGCGACACGGTCTACTGCCTGTGCCCGGACGCCGACGCCGACCGGGTGAAGATCGCCGCCTCGGTGGCCGACATGGTGGCCGCCGTGCAGGAGTACGTGCCCGGCTACCGGCTCAAGCAGGACGTGCAGTTCGACGCCGTCGACACGTACGCGCCGGTGCTCGGCCGGCACTTCACCGGCCTGCAGGTGTCGGTGTTCCTGGAGGTCTCCGGTGCCGGGCACTACCTGCCCGCGTACGCCGGGAACCTCGACATCATGACGTCGGCCGCGCTGCGCACCGCGGAGCGGCTGGTGGCGCTGCGTTCCCCGGAGGGGGCACCCCGATGACCGACCTCTACATCCAGGACGTGACGCTGCGCGACGGCATGCACGCCATCGGGCACCGCTACACGGTCGACCAGGTGCGTACCATCGCCGCCGCGCTCGACGCGGCCGGTGTGGCCGCTGTCGAGGTGGCGCACGGCGACGGCCTGGCCGGCTCCAGCGTCAACTACGGGCACGGCGCCGCCGCCGACGCGGACTGGATCGCCGCCGCCGCCGAGGTGCTGACCACCGCGCGGCTGACCACGCTGCTGCTGCCGGGCATCGGCACCATCGCCGACCTGAAGGCGGCGAAGGCGCTCGGCGTGACCAGCGTCCGGATCGCCACGCACTGCACCGAGGCGGACATCTCCGCCCAGCACATCGCCTGGGCCCGCGAGAACGACATGGACGTCTCCGGGTTCCTGATGATGTCGCACCTCAACGACCCGGCCGGGCTGGCCGCGCAGGCCAAGCTCATGGAGTCGTACGGCGCGCACTGCGTCTACGTCACCGACTCCGGCGGGCGGCTGCTGATGTCCGACGTGGCGCAGCGCGTCGACGCGTACCGGCAGGTGCTGGAACCGGAGACGCAGATCGGCATCCACGCGCACCACAACCTGTCCCTGGGCGTGGCGAACAGCGTGCTGGCGGTCGAGCACGGCCGGATCCTCGGCGACGGCCCGCTCGGTTCGCCGTCCGGGCGGACCGTCCGGGTGGACGCGTCGCTGGCCGGCATGGGCGCGGGCGCGGGCAACGCGCCGCTGGAGGTCTTCGTCGCGGTCGCCGAGCTGCACGGCTGGAAGCACGGCTGTGACGTGTTCGCGCTGATGGACGCCGCCGACGACCTGGTCCGCCCGTTGCAGGACCGGCCGGTCCAGGTGGACCGGGAGACGCTCTCCCTGGGGTACGCGGGCGTCTACTCCAGCTTCCTGCGGCACGCCGAGCGGGCCTCGGCCAAGTACGGCGTGGACGTCCGCTCGATCCTGGTCGAGCTGGGCCGTCGCCGGATGGTCGGCGGCCAGGAGGACATGATCGTGGACGTGGCACTGGACCTGGCCGGTAAGGAGGCCGTGAGCGCGAGGAGTGAGCCGGGTTTGCGAGCCCCGCAGTCGCGAACGAAAGGTGGCACAGCATGATCGGGCCGGACATCGCCGGCATCGCGGAGAAGCTGGGCGCGGCGGCCGACACCGCCACCGCGATCCCGCAGCTCGCCGCCGAGACCGGCCTCGACGTCGACGCCGCGTACTCGGTGCAGACCGCGCTGGTGAAGCGCCGCCTCGACCGGGGCGAGCGGCTGGTCGGGCTGAAGATGGGCCTCACCAGCAAGGCGAAGATGGCGCAGGTCGGCGTGGACGAGGTGATCTGGGGCCGGCTGACCGACGTGATGCGGGTGCCCGACGGCGGCGCCGTCGACGTCGGTGACTTCATCCACCCGCGCGTCGAGCCGGAGGTGGCGTTCCTGCTGGACCGGCTGCCCGACCCGGGCGAACCGGTCGGCTCGTTCACCCGGGCGGTACGCGCTGTCGCCCCGGCGATCGAGCTGATCGACTCCCGGTACGCGAACTTCACCTTCTCCCTGCCGGACGTGGTCGCCGACAACACCTCGGCCGCCGCGTTCGTGGTCGGGCCGTGGGCGCCGGTGCCGGACGGGCTGGACAACCTCGGCGTGCTGCTGGAGATCGACGGGCGGGTGGCGCAGGTCGGCTCGACCGCGGCCATCCTCGGCGACCCGCGCCGCGCGCTGGACGAGGGCCTGCGGCTGGCCGGCCGGCACGGCGTCCGGCTGCGCAAGGGCTGGGTGTTCCTGGCCGGCGCGGCCACCGCCGCGGTGCCGCTGCGCCCCGGGGCGCACGTCCGCGCCACAGTGGAGAAGCTGGGTTCCGCCTCGATGAAGGCCCTGCCATGACGGCCCGCGTGGTGGCCGGGAAGGCCGTGCCGCGGGGCGCGTTCCCGCACGTCAAGGTGGCCGGCGGATTCGTCTACGTGTCCGGTACGTCGTCGCGCCGACCGGACAACACGTTCGCCGGGGTGTCGGTGGACGAACTCGGCACCACCGACCTGGACATCCGGGAGCAGACCCGGGCCGTGATCGAGAACATCCGGGACCTGCTGCGCTCGGTCGGCGCCGACCTCGGCGACCTGGTGCAGGTCACCAGCTACCTGGTCAACATGAACGACTTCGGTGGCTACAACCAGGTGTGGGCCGAGTTCTTCGACGCCACCGGCCCGACCCGGACCACAGTCGCCGTGCACCAGCTTCCGCACCCGCATCTGCTGATCGAGATGCAGGCCGTCGCCCTTCTTCCGTCGGGAGGTTCCCATGAGTGAGATCGCCGAGCCGTTCAGCTTCTCCGGCTGGATCGGCGACAACCAGCACCTGCTCAAGCCCCCGGTGGGCAACAAGGAGATGCTGCCCGGCAGCGACGACTTCATCGTCATGGTGGTGGGCGGCCCGAACCAGCGCACGGACTTCCACGTCGACCCGTACGAGGAGTTCTTCTACCAGGTCAAGGGCAACATGCACGTCAACCTGATGCTGCCCGAGGGGCCGCGTACGGTGCACGTGCGCGAGGGCCAGATGTGGATGCTGCCGCGCAACACCCCGCACTCGCCGCAGCGTCCCGAGGCCGGCTCGATCGGCATGGTGATCGAGCGGGTCCGCGAGGAGGGCACGCTGGAGAAGTTCCAGTGGTACTGCGCCGAGTGCCACCACAAGGTGCACGAGGTGGAGTTGCAGGTCCGCGACATCGCCGCCGACCTGCCCCCGGTCTTCGCCGCGTTCTACGCCGACGAGAAGGCCCGCACCTGCGACAACTGCGGCGCGCTGCACCCGGGCAAGGGCTGACGCCGGTGTCGATGCCGGTCGTGGACGTGCACACGCACGTCGTACCGAAGGGGTGGCCGGACCTCGCCGCGGCGTGCGGCGGGTCCGGCTGGCCCTGGCTGCGGGTGGACTCCGAGCGCGCCGCCATGATCATGGTGGGGGAGACGGAGTTCCGCCCGATCGGCGCGCAGTGCTGGGACGCGCCGACCCGGCTCGCCGACATGGCCGCCGACGGCGTGGACGTGCAGGTCGTCTCGCCCACCCCGGTCTTCTTCAGCTACGACCGCCCGGCCGACCAGGCGGTCAAGGTGGCCCGGATCTTCAACGACCTCACGCTGGAGGTCACCGCGGCCGGCGGCGACCGGCTGGTGCCGTTCTGCCAGGTGCCGTTGCAGGACGCGGACGCGGCCTGCGCCGAGCTGGACCGCTGCCTGGCGGCCGGGCACGCCGGGGTGGAGATCGGCAACCACGTCGGCGACCGGGACCTGGACGACGCGGGCATCGTGCAGTTCCTCACCCACTGCGCCGAGGTCGGCGCGCCGGTCTTCGTGCATCCGTGGGACATGCCCGGCGGCCCCCGCCTGGACCGGTGGATGGCCCGGTGGCTGACCGGGATGCCGGCCGAGACGCACCTGTCGGTGCTGGCGCTGATCCTCGGCGGCGTGTTCGACCGGGTGCCGGAGACGCTGCGGATCTGCTTCGCGCACGGTGGCGGCAGCTTCCCGTTCTGGCTGGGCCGCGCCGACAACGCCTGGCACCGCCGCGGCGACCTGGTACGCGGCGCGTCGAGCGCGCCGCCCAGCTCGTACGTGGACCGGTTCCACGTCGACTCGGTGGTCTTCGAGCCGGCCGCGCTGCGGCTGCTCGTGGACACCATGGGCGCCGAGCGGGTGCTGCTCGGCAGCGACTACCCGTACCCGCTGGGGGAGCGGCCGGTGGGCCAGGTGGTGCACCGGGCGGACTTCCTCACCGACGATCAGCGGGCCGCGCTGCTCGGCGGCAACGCGCTGCGGTTCCTCGGCCGCTGAGACCGGCGCGGGTGCGTCCGTCGTCGCCCTAGAGTCGACGGACGCACCCGGCGCTGCTCAGGACCCGCCGGACGTGTCGCCCGGCCTCCCGGCCGCCGGACCGGCAGGATGGACGGCATGGCCGAGCCGCACGACCTGACCGCGCTGGAACAGGCCGCCGCGATCCGCCGGGGCGAGCTGTCCAGCCTGGAACTTGTCGAGCACCACCTGCGCCGGGTCGAGGCGCTCGGCGACACCGTCGGCGCGTTCGTCACCGTCACCGCCGAACACGCGCGGGCGGCGGCCCGGGCGGCCGACGCGGTCCCGGCGGCGGACCGGCATCCCCTGCACGGCGTGCCGACCGCGATCAAGGACCTGACCCTCACCGCCGGGGTACGCACCACCTTCGGCTCGGCCGCCTTCGCCGACTTCGTCCCGCCGGTCGACGCCGACGTGGTCCGCCTCATGACCGACGCCGGCCTGGTCAGCGTCGGCAAGACCACCACCTCCGAGCTGGGCTGCTCGCTGTACTCCGAGGGGCTGGTGGCGCCGCCGGCCCGCAACCCGTGGGACCTCGCGGGCACAGCGGGCGGGTCCAGCGGCGGGGCGGCCGCAGCGGTGGCCGCCGGACTGGTGCCGGTGGCCCAGGGCTCCGACGGCGGCGGCTCGCTGCGCATCCCGGCCGCGCTCTGCGGCCTGATCGGCTACAAACCCAGCCGGGGCATGGTCTCCGGCGGGCCACTCGGCTTCGGCGGCTTCGGGCTGCCGGTGAACGGGCCGATCGGCCGCACCGTCGCCGACGTGGCCGCGCTGCTCGACGTGCTGGCGCGACCCGTGCCCGGCGAGCCGTACCTGCCGCCGGCCGCGCCCGCCGGCGGCTACCTCGGCGTCGCCCGCTCCGCCCGCGCCACCGGCCCCGGCCGGCTGCGCGTCGGCCGCTTCACCACGCCGATGCTCGCCGACGAGCCGGTCCACCCCGACTGCGTCGACGCCGTCGACCGGGCCGCCGCGCTGCTCACCGACGCCGGGCACGAGGTGGTCGACGTCCCCGCGCCGCTCGGCCCCGAGGCGTGGCCGCTGTTCGAGACCCTCTGGTACGCGCTGGCGGTCACACCGGTCCCGCCCGACCGGGAAGGCGAGCTGCTGCCGCTGACCCGGTACCTGCGGGAGCGCGGCGCGGCCCTCGGCGTCCCCACGCTGATGGCCGCGCTCGGCGAGCTGCAGGCGCAGGTACGCCTCGGCGTACGCCGTACCGCCGGTTGTGACCTGCTGCTCTGCCCGACGCTCGCGGCCCCGCGGATGCCGGTCGGCGAGCTCGCCGCCCTCGAACCGGCAGAGGATTTCGACAGGCAGCGGCGCTTCTCGCCGTACTGCGCGGTCTTCAACGTCACCGGCGATCCGTCCGTTTCCCTGCCGGTCGGACGCACCCCCGACGGCCTGCCGGTCGGGGTGCTGCTCACCGGCCGGTACGGCGACGACGCGACATTGGTCGCCACTGCCGCGCAGCTTGAGCACTCGAGTGGCGGATGGGATCAGCACCCCGCAATCTGGCTGGCCACCGACTCCGCTAACGTGAACATCACAAGTGAGGTGCGGCGCGGCCGGTCCTGACCGGTCACCCGACCCGAATCATTCCTGGTCTCTCTTTCCGCCTGGGGGCGTTGGGATTGTCTGTTACCGAGACGTTGGTGGTCTTCGTCGGCATCCCGGCCGCCGCGGTGCTGCTGATCGCCGGCCTGGCGGCCGTCGGGGGCAGCCGTGGCAACGGTGGCGGCGCCAAGCGCTACCGGCCGGGCCGGCCCTTCGACTTCACTCCGGTCTGGTTCCTGAGCCGTCCGGAGCAGCTGGCCGACTCGGCCGGCACGGCGCTGTCCGCCGGAGCGCAGGCGCCGGCGTTGACCAGCCGCAAGCAGGAGCAGGCCGGCCGGGAGGCGCCGGCCGGTGGAACCGGAGGCGCAAGTGACCGTTGGTGAAGCGCGGCCCACGACGGGGACGGACACTCCGCCCGACGTGCTGGACGGACCGTTCTCGACCCGTCAGCTGCTCCGCATCGACGAGGCGCTGCGCCTCGCCGACCAGGGCACCGGCCTGGTCTTCTCGGTCTACGTCGGCGGGCTGGACGAGCCGATCCGGGAGCACGCCGAGCGGCTGCACCGCCAGCTCGCCGAGCCCGACCGCTCGGTGCTGATCGCGGTGTCGCCCAACCAGCGGCAGCTGGAGGTCGTCACCGGCCGGTACGCGCGCAAGCGCATCCCGGACACGTACGCGAAGCTGGCCGCGCTCTCCATGGTGGCCGCCTTCGGTGGCGGCGACCTGGCCGGCGGCATCATCCAGGGCCTCGACCAGCTCGCCAGCCACGCCGGCAAGGGCTGACCCGCCCCGCACACGACGAAGCCCGGCCCGCGCACCGCGCGGGCCGGGCTTTCTCGTCGTCTCAGCGGGGCCAGGCAGAAGGATCCAGGCGCATGGGCCACGGCTCGTCGAGCTGGGCGGCGTCATCCGGCCCGACCGTACCCATCAGGTTGTAGTGGACACCCTTGACCAGTTGGTAGCGGTAGATCACCGGGCCGAAGTCGCCTCGCTCCACCCGCCAGTAGTGCGGGATGCCGGCCTCGGCATAGAGCGGAGGCTTGATCAGCCGGTCATACCGGCGGCTGCTGGGTGACTCGATCTCGACGACGAGCGCGACATCCGAGGGGTGCGTCCACAAGCCGTCCGGGGGAGCGCTCGGCTTCAGCACGGAGATGTCCGGAATGAGATTGGCGACAGGTGCCCGGAGTCCGGCCTCCCGAATGACCCACCAACCGGCCGGCGCAGTGGCCTGGAGCGCCGATCGGATCTCGTCGGCCAGAAGTTGGTGCCCGTACCCGGGGGGTGGGGTCACGTGCAGGCTCCCGTCGATGATCTCGTAGCGGCTTCCGTCCTCGGGGAGGTCGGACAGGTCCTGCTCCTGCCACGGCCGCTCCGGCGGGCGCCACTCGTGGGTCGGTTGTGCCATCACGTCCACCTCCTCCGCACACGATAACGGCCGGGGGTCGGCGCGGGCTCCCACCCACGCCGGCCCCCGGCCGCCGCGCCCCTGCTTTCAGGCGCTGCGGGCGTCCCGCTCGCGGGCCCTCAGCGCGCGGACCACACCGTCGCGACCCTCCGCCACCAGCCGCCGCAGCGACGCCGGCCGCCCGTCCTGGGCCAGCCACGCGTCGGTGGCCGCGACCGTGTCCTCCTCGACCAGGTGCGCCGGGTAGGCGAGCTGGACGAACTCCTGCGCCGGCTCGCTGTCACGCTGCGCCCACACCTGGTCCACCGTGGCGAAGTACCGCTCCCGGTACGGCGCGGTCAGCTCGACCTGCGCCGCGTGGGTGAAGCCCTGCAGCAGCGCCCGGTTGCGCCAGTTGGGCAGCGCGTCCGGGCCGGTGAGCAGCGCCCACACCGCCGCCTTGTTCTCCTCGGTCGGCACCAGCGCGTGCGCGTACGCGGCCTCCCGCTCGCCGCTGGCGGTACGGTCGGCGGCCAGTTCCGCGTCCACGTCGGCGGCACCGGCGGCGCCGTTGGCCACGAGCGACTGCAGCACGGTCCAGCGCAGCTCGGTGTCGACGGTCAGCCCCTCCGGCACCCCGTTGCCGTCCAGCCAGCCGCGCAGCGTCGCCAGGTCCTCGCCGGAACGGGCCGACGAGGCGTACGCGCGGGCCCAGGCGAGCTGGAAACCGCTGCCCGGCTCGGCGGCGGCCAGCGCGGTCCGGGCGGTACGGGCCAGGTC
Organism: Micromonospora sp. C41; assembly: GCF_018070485.1. NCBI lineage: Bacteria > Bacillati > Actinomycetota > Actinomycetes > Micromonosporales > Micromonosporaceae > Micromonospora > Micromonospora sp. C41. The sequence goes on from NZ_JAGPXP010000010.1 coordinate 179,266, forward strand.
CGCCCAGCCGGTCGGCGCCCATTCCGGGTCGGCGTAGAAGGTGAGCGCGGTGTTCGCCTGCCGCAGCGTGGCCGTGACCAGGTTGATGTCCGTCTCGGCGGTCAGCCCGGCCAGCACCAGCGCCACGTAGTCGCGGGCCGACAGCTCGGCGTCACGGGTCATGTCCCAGGCGGCCGTCCAGCACAGCGCCCGGGCCAGCGACGAGTCGAAGCCGGCGATGTGCTGCACCACGGTGGCCATCGACCGCTCGTCCAGCCGCAGCTTGGCGTACGTGAGGTCCTCGTCGTTGAGCAGCAGCACGTCCGCGGCGGGCTTGCCGTGCAGCTCGGACAGCTCGGTCAGCTCGCCGGTCACGTCCGTCTCGATCAGCTCCCGGCGCACCAGCCGGCCGTCGGTCAGGTCGTACAGGCCCACGCCGATGCGGTGGGTACGCAGCGTCGGGTAGCCCGACGGCGCCTCCTGCCGGACCACCACCCGCTCGTACGTGCCGTCGGCGCCGATGGTCACCTCCGGGCGCAACGTGTTGACCTGCGCGGTCTCCAGCCACTGGGCGGCGAACTTGCGCAGCTCCCGGCCCGAGGCCGTCTCCAGCTCGGACAGCAGGTCGTCGAAGGTGGCGTTGCCCCACGCGTACTTGCCGAAGTAGGCGCGCAGGCCGGCCAGGAACGGCTCCTCGCCCACGTACGCGACGAGCTGCTTGAGCACGCTCGCGCCCTTGGCGTACGTGATGCCGTCGAAGTTGACCTCGACCGCCTCCAGGTCCGGCATCTCGCAGTAGACCGGGTGGGTGGAGGAGAGCTGGTCCTGCCGGTAACCCCAGTTCTTGCGGATCGACAGGAACGTGGTCCAGGCGTCGGTGAAGCGGGTGGCGTGCGTGTTGCACCAGTGGCTGGCCCACTCGGCGAACGACTCGTTCAGCCACAGGTCGTTCCACCAGCGCATGGTGACCAGGTCACCGAACCACATGTGCGCCAGCTCGTGCAGGATCGTGTTGGCGCGCTGCTCGTACTCGAAGTCGGTGACCTGCGAGCGGAAGATGTAGTGCGACTCGGCGTGCGTGACGCAGCCGAAGTTCTCCATCGCGCCGGCGTTGAAGTCGGGCACCCAGAGCTGGTCGTACTTGGGCAGCGGGTAACGCACGCCGAACTTCTCCTGGAAGAAGTCGAAGCCCTGCGTGGTGATCAGGTGCAGGTCGTCGGCGTCCATGTGCGGGGCCATGCTGGCCCGGCAGAAGTAGCCCATGTCGATGCCGTCGTGGCTGCGGCGCACCTCGTGGTACGGCCCGGCGCAGAGCGCGGTGATGTAGGTGCTCATCCGCTCCGAGAGCGCGAAGTGCACGGTCTTCAGCCCCTCACCGGCCGCCTCCTCGCGGGCCACCGGCATGTTCGACACGACCCGCCAGTGGTCCGGCACCGTGGCGTGCCAGGTGTAGACGCTCTTCAGGTCGGGCTGGTCGAAGCAGGCGTAGACCTTCTGCGCGTCGGCGGTCTCGAACTGGCTGTACAGGTAGGTCTCGCCGTCCACCGGGTCGACGGTGCGGTGCAGGCCCTGCCCGCTGTTCGAGTAGCCGAAGTCGGCGTCGACCACGAGCACGTTCTCGGCGGCCAGGCCGGTCAGCGTGAGGCCCTTCTCGGCGGACCAGCCGGACAGGTCGACCGGCTCGCCGTTGAGCGTGGCGGAACGCACCGACTCGGCGGCCGCCTCGATGAAGGTGGTGGCCCCCGGCTCGGCGCAGCGGAACCGGACCTCGGTCACCGAGCGGAACGTGCGACCGGTGGGCTGCACCGCGGTCGACAGGTCAAGGCTGATGTCGTACCCGGTCACCTCGAGCAGGCGGGCCCGCTCGGTCGCCTCGACCTGGGTCAGGTTGCGCACTCCCGGCACTGTTCGTCTCCATCCCACTCGTCTCGCCGCGCCCCGCGGCACCGGTCTTTCCCGGCCCGCTCGTGACGGCCCGCTGAGAACCGAGTCTTCCATGCACGGACCGCTCCCGGTGGTCGAGGTCACGCTCTCATTCCGGTACCGGTCGATACGGCCGTGGGTGGAGGATCGGGAGTGACCGCGCCGGATCCCCGGCGCGACGTTGTCGTGAAGGGATGACACCGTGACCGAACGTGTCACCGCGGACATGTGGTTCGACCCGCTGTGCCCGTGGGCCTGGATCACCTCCCGCTGGCTGCTCGAGGTCGAGCAGGTCCGGGACGTGGACATCCGGTTCCATGTGATGAGCCTGTCCGTGCTCAACGAGGGCCGGGACCTGCCGGAGGAGTACCAGGACCTGATGGTCAAGGGCTGGGGTCCGGTGCGGGTGTGCATCGCCGTCGAGCAGGCGCACGGCGCCGAGACGCTGGCGAAGCTCTACACCGCGATGGGCACCCGGATCCACCTCGGCAAGGAGGAACTGGGCCGCGACATGCTGGTCGGCGCGCTCACCGACGTCGGTCTGGACCCGGCGCTCGCCGACGCCGCCGAGTCCACCCAGTACGACGACGCGCTGCGGGCCAGCCACGAGGCGGGCATGCGGCCGGTCGGCACCGAGGTGGGCACGCCGGTGATCCACGCGCCGGGCCCGGACGGCGGGCAGGTCGCCTTCTTCGGCCCGGTGATCACCCCGGCGCCCAAGGGCGAGGCGGCCGGCCGGCTCTGGGACGGTGTGCTGCTGGTCTCCGCCACCCCCGGGTTCTACGAGCTGAAGCGCACCCGCGAGCAGGGCCCCATCTTCGACTGAGGGGTAAGGAAGGGCCCCTTCTTAACGCCTCCGGTAGCGGAAGGGCCCCTTGTTAACACCCGCAGCGCGCCCCGAGCCCCGCACCCGCCCGTCACCGGGCCGGTGCGGGGCTCGTTTCACCGGATGTCCCAGCCGACGGCCCACGCGGGGCCGCACCACGGCAGCTCCTGGAGGCGTTCCCATGGCTAAGCACCGCCGCATGTCCGACGACGCGCCGCAGCCGGCGACCGAGGACTCCGGTGCGACGTACTGGTCGGTGACCGAGAGCGCCTGGCCGGCCGGCCCGGCCGAGGTGGCCGACCTGCTGGCCCCGCCGATCGTGGTCGGCGTGGCCCGGGTGGTGGCCACGTCGCGGATGACGCCGCCGGCCGAGACCGTCCGGCCCGGGCGGGCGCCGTCGCGTACCGGCGCCGCCGCGGGCGCGACGACGGTACGCCTCAACGCCGGCTCCCGCCCCGCCGCCCCGGCTCGCCGTCCGGTTCCGGGCCGGCACCGTAACCCCACCGCCTGAGCCGCCCTCCCGGTGTTAAGAAGGGGCCCTTCCTCTACCGGAGGCGTTAACAGGGGGCCCTTCCTTTCACCTGGTGGTAAGGGGGTGAGTCCGGCGGCGCGGGCGATCGGGGCCCGGGTAGCGTCAGCGGACATGACGGTCGTGCATCCGATCAACCGGGCCTGGATCACCACTGGCGGCACCGGCGCGCAGAACTACGACGAGTTCGCCGACGACGCGGAGATCACCTCCATCGTCGAGGCGAATCCGCACAGCGCGCTGGGCATCGAGATGCCCCACCGGGCGCCGGGCAGCCTCGGGAAGTCGTTCCTCGACGCGCTGCCGGACGCGGTGGCGCGCCTGGCCGAGGCGAAGGCGGACGGCAGCTACACGCCGGCCGAGCAGGTGGTGGTGCTCTACCGGATCAGCGCGCCGGGCGAGGAGAGCGCGTACGGGCTGTGGGCCATGGTCGACACCGACCAGATCTCCACCCGCGCCGACGAGCCGGGCCTGGTGATCCGCAACGAGGACGTGTTCATCGCCAAGGTGCGCGAGCGCGTCGCGCTGGCCGAGGCGCTCGGTCATCTGCTCTCGCCCGTACTGCTGCTCCAGACCGGTAGGGGCGACGAGCTGCACGCCGCGCTCGCGGCGGCGACCGAGGCGGCCGGGGCCCCCGCCGCGACGGACGTCGACCAGTCCGGTCGCACGCACGCCATCTGGCTGCTCGGCCCGGGCCCGGCGCAGGACGAGCTGACCGCGCTCGCGGGCGGCGGGGAGCTGGTGGTCGCGGACGGCAACCACCGCAGCCTGGCCGCGCAGACCGGCGGGTTCCCGCGTTTCCTCGCGGTGGTCACCACGCCCGCGTCGGTCGCGATCCAGCCCTACAACCGGCTGGTCAGCGAGCTGACCACCACGCCGGAGGAGCTGCTCGACCGGCTGCGCGCGGCGGGCGCGGAGATCACCCCGGTGGACGGGCCGGTCGACGTGCCGGCCACCGGCGGCGTCGTGCGCCTCTACCTCGGCGGCCGGGGGTACGCGGTGACGCTGCCGCACGTCGGCGCGGGCCGGCTGGAGAACCTCGACCACGCGCTCGTCGAGCGTCTGCTGCTGCGCGACGCGCTGGGCCTCGACCCGGGCGACAAGCGGATCACGTACGTGGGCGGCGACTATCCGGCGAGCTGGCTCGTCGGTGAGGTCGACGCCGGCCGGGCCGAGCTGGCGGTGCTCGTCGCGCCGGTGACCGTGGACGACTTCGTCGCGGTGAACCTGGCCCGGGAGAAGATGCCCCGCAAGAGCACCTGGTTCACCCCGAAGGCGCGGGCCGGCCTGGTCGTGGCCGAGCTGCCGCACTGACCGTGTGACGTACCGCCTCCGGGTCGCCGCCGGTTCGCCGGCCCGGAGGCGGGCCTGTCAGACTGCGCGGTATGCGCGTCTACCTGGGATCCGACCACGCCGGTTTCGAGTTGAAGGTGCACCTCGCCAACCACCTGGCCAAGCAGGGCTACGAGGTGGTGGACGTGGGTCCGCACGCCTTCGACCCGGACGACGACTACCCGGCGTTCTGCCTGCACACCGGCGACCGGGTGGTCGGTGACCCGGGCAGCCTCGGCGTGGTCATCGGCGGCTCCGGCAACGGCGAGCAGATCGCCGCGAACAAGGTCGCCGGCGTCCGGGCGGCGCTGGCCTGGAACGTGGAGACCGCCCAGCTGGCCCGCGAGCACAACGACGCCAACGTCGTCGCGATCGGTGCCCGGCAGCACACGCTGGACGAGGCGACCGCGCTGGTCGAGGCGTTCCTGACCACGCCGTTCTCCGGCAACCCCCGGCACAGCCGGCGCATCGAGCAGGTGGCCGCCTACGAGCAGAGCCGCAAGCTGCCCGAGCTGCCCGCCTGACCGGACGCCGCCGGGCTCACCGCCCGTTGCGGGGCAGCTCCTCGCGGGGCACCCAGTTGCGCCGGATCAGCACCACCCGCTCCTCCGCCGCGGCGAGATCGTCGTCGGTGGGGCGGGCGGCGTCCCGTGCCCGCAGCGCGGCGGTGACGCTCACCTGCGACGAGCCGGAGCCGACCAGCCCGCGCAGCCCGCGCTCGCCCTCCTCGGCGGTCGGGGCGGCGCGGCGTCCGCGCGGCTCCGGCTCGCCCGGCCGGCCGCCGCGCGGGGCCCGGGGCGTCACGTCGTCGTGTACGGGGGCGGTGCTGGCCGTGGTGCCGTCGGCGCTGTCGGCCGGGGCGCCGGCCTCGCCGTGATGCCGTAGCCGTCGTCGCCGTCGCTCCGCCTCACCCATCCCCCGACCGTACCGCCCCCGACCCACCCGCGGCCGGGGTCGCGCCCGCGCCCGCGCGATCATGAAGTTGGCCGGGACGAAACGGACGGTTCACGCCGCCAACTTCATGATCGACGGGGAAAACGGGCGGGGCGGGCGGTCAGAAGACCTCCATGGGGGAGGGGGCGCGGTACCAGGTGAAGGCGGGCGTCAGCGCGGTCAGCGTGTCCGGGAGCAGCTCTTGGACACGGCCGGCGGCGGCCAGCGCGTACGGGTTCGCGCCGCCGAGGTACAGCTCACCGAGCGCGCGTACGTCACACGCCAGCCCGGCCGGTGCGGTGGTGGGCGTGCACTCCGCCCCGTCCGGGCCGCCGACCAGCCGCCAGCGGCCGGTGTTCTCCTTCAGCAGCTCGTCGGTGACCTCGATCACCACGTCCACGTCAGCGGCGTAGCGCCGGGCGGCGAGCGCGGCCGGCACGTCCACCACCCGCACCCAGAGCGCGTCGGCGAGGTGCGGGGAGAGCTGGCGGGGTTCGTCCACCAGCCGCAGCAGCGGCTCGTCCAGGGCCGCGATCGGGAACGACAGCCGGCGGGTCAGGTCGACCGAGAGCAGCAGCCGCCACAACGCCGTGTACGCCTCCGGCGTCAGCGCCACCACCTCGCCGACCTGCGTCTCGGCCTGCGGGCCGGTGGCCGTCGAGCTGTCCTTCGTCCGGTAGAGCGCGTACCCGTCGAGCCCGCCGGGGCCCTCGTGCAGCAGCACCCGGCGTTCGGTGGCGCCGCCCCGGTGCGCCTTGAGGTCCGCCAGCAGGTACGACCACCAGCGCTCGTCGCGGCGGGACCAGCCGGGGCGGTCGGCGCGCGCCTGCTCGTACAGCCGGGCCAGCTCGTCCCGGCGCGCCTCCGGACGGTCCAGACGCAGCCTGCCCTCGGCGGGCGCCGGGGCGGGCAGGCGCAGCCCGGTGGTGTCCACGGACAGCATGTACCGCGGTGCCGCCGACCCGTAGCCGAACCGGGGATAGATGCGGCCCTCGCTGGCCCAGAGCACCGCGATCGGTTCCCGGCCGGCGTCGCGGACGTCCCGCAGCTGGCGGTGCATCAGCGCGGTGAGCAGGCCGCGCCGCCGGTGCGTCGGCGCGACAGCGACCATCGTCACGTGCGCGGCCGGCACGTTCGCGCCGGGCACCGCGAGCTCGCGGCTGAACGCGGCGGCGTTTGCCACGACCGTCCCGCCGTCGCGGACCAGTAACGACCGGTCCGGCTCGAAGATCGGGCGTTCGAGCGCCTGCACGTCGGGGTCCAGATCGCCGTGGAAGGCCAGCGCCAGCAGCGCCGCGATGTCGTCGAAGTCCTCAGCTCGGGATACCAGCACGTCAGTCACGGCACGTGTGTATCGCACCGCGATGGGGGTCGGCACCCTATTTGCGGGCTGGCTACCCTCGGAAGCGAGGCCGGGATCGGCCGAGGGGGAGGACGAGGATGGCGGACCAGACACAGCCGTGGGCCGAGCGCACCGTGGAGGTGCCGCCCCAGCCGGGGGTGGTGCCCCCGCAGCGGGACGCGTTCCAGCGCGGGGTGGCGGCGGTCGGTCAGCCGCGCACGCGGCGTACGCCCCGCACCGAGCAGTTCCCCACCGTCGAGCAGCACGGCGACTGGGCCGGTGAGCCGGCGCCGCGCCGGCCGATGAGCTGGCATCTCGCCCAGGCCCGCAAGGGCGGGGAGCTGAGCGCCGCCGGGGCCCTGTTCGCGTTCGTCTGCTGGGGCATCTGGGCGATCTCCGGGCGGGGCAACCTGATCGCGCCGCTGCTCACGTTCGTGCTCAGCCTGCTCACCGCGGTCGGCCTGTTCGCGCTGGCCCGGCTGCTGGGCCGGCTGATCCTGGAACGGCAGTTCGGCCGGGTGCGCCGCAGCGCCAAGGGTGCTCACCTGGTCACCGCGTTGTTCCTGGTCGGCGTGGGGGTGGCGTACCTGCAGCAGACCGAGTGGGTGGTCTCCGCCTGGAACTGGGTGACCGGCGTCTAGGTGACTGTCGTCCGTCCGGCGCGCGCCGGACGGACGACAGGGGCGTCGGCGTCAGAAGGTGGTCGGTGCGCCGGCCGTCTTGCAGGCGGCGTTGATGTCCTTGCTGGCCTTCTCCATGGCGGGGTTGTCGGCGGCGGTGCCCGGGTCGGGGGCTGAGCCCGCCTTGGCGGCCTCCGCGGCGAACTCCTTCAGGGCGGTGGCCGTCTTGCCGTCGCCGGCGGTCCCGGCGAGCTGGGTCACCCGGTCACCGAGCTCGGTCAGGATCGCGCCGGTCTGCTTCGTCAGGTCGCCGCCCGACTGCACGGCGGTCATGAGCTTCGCCCGCATGTCCTTGTTGATCTTCTCTGCGGCGGTGCAGAGTTCCTTGTCGCTCACGGCGGCGGCCGCCGACGGCGAGGGGGCAGCCGACGAGGGGGTGGCGGAGGCCGAGGTGGCCGCCGGCCCGGCCGTGGTCGAGGGCTTCTCGTCGCCGCACGCGGCGAGCCCCAGCACGGCACAGGTCAGGAGGATCGGCAAGATCCGATTGGTTTTCACGCCTGCGCACGCTAGTCGACAGCCGTCGTCGATCAAACTCGGTTTGCCCCGGGATGCGCGGGCGGGCGGCATTCGCGCCGCCCGCCCGCGTGCCCGGCCGCGGTACGCCGCGACACCGGTCGTCTCTCCACCAGGACCGTGCTGGGTTACCCCGCCCCACGGGCTTCATCCGTCGCCCGTTGGGCTGAGCGGCCACCGCCCACCGCCGTGAGCGGCCGTTCAGCGAGCCGGGCCGTGCTTCCGGCGCACCGGACCCGTCCGGCCGTCGTGCCGGCGGTGCGCCGCGGCGCAGCATGACGGTATGGGCGCGTATCGATCAGCGTACGAGCGGAGCATCGCCGACCCGGCCGGTTTCTGGCGGGACGCGGCGGCCGACATCGACTGGGTCATCCCGCCGGAGCACATCCTCGACGAGGAGGCGGCGCCGCTGTACCGCTGGTTCCCCGACGGGGTGCTGAACACCTGTCACAACGCGCTGGACCGGCACGTCGCCGCCGGGCGTGGCGACCAGCCCGCGTTGATCCACGACAGCCCGGTGACCGGCACGGTCCGCACGCTCACCTACGCCGAACTGCTCGCCGAGACCGCCCGGTTCGCCGGTGCGCTGCGCCGGCTCGGCGTCGGCCGGGGCGACCGGGTGCTGCTCTACCTGGCGATGGTCCCGGAGGCGGTGATCGCCATGCTGGCCTGCGCCCGGATCGGCGCGGTGCACTCGGTGGTATTCGGCGGCTTCGCCGCGCACGAGCTGGCCGTCCGGATCGACGACGCGCGGCCGAAGGTGGTGGTGGCGACCTCCTGCGGCATCGAGGCCGACCGGGTGGTGCCGTACCACCCGATCCTGGCCGCCGCGCTGGACGAGGCCGGGCACGCGCCGGAGCGGTGCGTGGTGGTGCAGCGCCCGCAGGAACCGGCGCCGCTGGTGCCGGGCCGCGACCTGACCTGGGCCGAGGTGATGGCGGACGCGGAACCGGCGCCGTGCGAGCCGGTGGCCGCCACGGACCCGCTCTACGTCCTCTACACCTCCGGCACCACCGGCCGGCCCAAGGGCGTGGTGCGGGACAACGGCGGGCACGCGGTGGCGTTGCGCTGGTCGATGCGCAACGTCTACGGCATCGAGCCGGGCGAGGTCTTCTGGGCCGCCTCCGACGTGGGCTGGGTGGTCGGCCACTCCTACATCGTGTACGCGCCGCTGCTCACCGGCGCGACCACCGTGCTCTACGAGGGCAAGCCGGTCGGCACCCCCGACGCCGGGGCGTTCTGGCGGGTCGCCGCCGAGCACCGGGTGGCGGCCCTGTTCACCGCGCCCACCGCGATCCGGGCGATCCGCCGCCAGGACCCGGACGGCGCGCACATCGACCGGTACGACCTGAGCGCGCTGCGTACCCTCTTCCTCGCCGGTGAGCGGCTGGACCCGGACACCTGGGCCTGGGCGGGGCAGCGGCTCGGCGTACCCGTGGTCGACAACTGGTGGCAGACGGAGACCGGCTGGCCGGTGGCGGCCAACCCGCGCGGCCTGGAGCCGCTGCCGATCAAGCCGGGGTCGCCGACGGTGCCGGTGCCCGGCTACGACGTGCGCGTGGTCGACGGCGCGGGCCGGGACGTGCCGCCCGGCACGGACGGCTCGATCGTGATCCGGCTGCCGCTGCCGCCCGGCTGCCTGCCCACGCTCTGGGGTGACGACGAGCGGTTCGTCCGCTCCTACCTGTCGACGTTTCCCGGCCACTACCTGACCGGCGACGGCGGCCGGTTCGACGAGGACGGCTACCTGTACGTGATGGGCCGCACCGACGACGTCATAAACGTGGCCGGGCACCGCCTGTCCACCGGCGCGATGGAGGAGGTCCTGGCGACGCACCCGGCGGTGGCCGAGTGCGCGGTGATCGGCGTGGCCGACGCGCTGAAGGGGCAGGTGCCCAGCGGGTACGTGGTGCTCAAGGCCGGCGCCGACGTGGACCCGGACGCGCTCGCCGCCGAACTGGTCGCGCTGGTCCGGCAGCGGATCGGCCCGGTGGCCGCGTTCCGCCGGGTGACTGTGGTGCCGGCGCTGCCCAAGACCCGTTCCGGGAAGATCCTGCGGCGCACCATGCGGGGCCTGGTCGAGGGGCGCGACGAGCCGGTCCCGGCGACCATCGACGACCCGGGCGCGCTCACCGTCTTCCGCGACCTCGGCGCCGCGGACCGGGACGGGCAGGGCTGACGCGGTCCCCGGCCGGACTTCCACCGGCCGGGGACCGCCTGCCCTCAGCGCCGGACCGGGTTGCTCGCCGCGTAGTCGCGGGCGACGCGGACCAGCTCCACCAGGCCGCCGGCGTACTCCTGCGCCTCGCCGTGCGCCTCGTCGAACGGCGGCTGGAAACCGACGCCCTCCCACTGGCCGGTGGCCTCGTTCCACCTGTCGTTGCCGACCTCGAAGTCCCAGGCGAAGATGCCCAGCTCGTAGTAGAGCTGGTCGGCCGAGTTGCCGGCCGCCGAGTAGAGCACGTCGGCGACCGGGCCGGTCTGCGACGGCCAGGTGACGGTGCCGCGCTCGGCCGCGATGGCCCCGACGATGCGCCGGGCGCTGGCCAGGAACAGCGTCGACTCGTCGATCGACGGGCGCGGCAGCGTCACCCGCCCGTCGGCCTTGTACGCCCCGGGCGGCCACATGAAGTAACCGCCGTACGAGTGCACGTTCATCGCGAACTTGATGTTCGGGTGCGCCTTGGCCAGGTCGATCACGTTGCGGCTCTCCGGCTCGGACAGCTCCGCCGTGCCCGCGTAGTTGCCGGCCAGGCAGTTCGTGCTCGCGCCCACGTACCCGTCGAACAGGGATCCGACCGTGTAGTTCCGGTTGACGTCGACGCCCCACATGTTCCGGTACTTCGGGTCCCGCGCTTCACCGGCGCAGTGGTTGACCAGGTTCTTGCGCTGGAAGTTGTAGTCGTGGAACGAGTAGTTCGCGCCGTCCGGGTTCACCGTCGGGATGACGAACACGTCCACCTGCTCCAGCAGCTTGCGGGTCGCCGCGTCGGTGCGGGCGTTGGCGAGCAGCCGCTCGGCGAACTCCAGCGTGACGAGCGGGGTGGCCCACTCGCGGGCGTGCTCCTGCGAGTACGCCAGCACGCCGATCCGGGAGCCGTCACGGTGTTTGCCGATGCGCAGTGCCTGCACCGTCCACGGCCGGGCCGGCACCTCGGTGCCCTGCAACCCGTCGTCGAGGCGTACCGGCCCGGTGACCGGCATCGGCAGCCCGGCCGAGCCCTCCTCCACAGTGGCCCGGAAGCGGGCGCCGCGCGGCGCGTTGATCAGGGCGGCCACGTCGTCGGTGGTGCTCGTCACCTTGCCCGCCCGGTCGGTGGCCAGCGAAATCGTGAGCACCCGGTCCCGGTAGCGCATGCTCAGCGGCCGGTTCGGCCGGCCCGGGTCGACGGTGCGTACCTGCACGCCGTTCATGCCCTGGTCGCCGAAGCGGACCGACTCCACCACCACGGCGGCGGCCGCCGGGTCACCCAGGTAGGCGGCGGCGTTGCGGCGGTAGCCCTGCGTCTTGTTCGGCAGGTCGATCACGTCGACCAGGTCGCGGTACTGGCGGCCGAGCCGGGCGATGCGCGCCTTGATGTCCACCGGCGTCAGGTACGCGTCGATGAAGTCCTTCTGGTAGCCGGCCGGCTGCGGCGGCGGGGAGGCGTTCGGCCAGAGCGACGGCGTGACCGGCCGGCTCGTCCCGCCCAGGCTGGACGTGGCGGTGAACTGCACGGGCCGGCCGGGCGCCGGCTGCGGCAGCGCGTAGTGGTACTGGTATTCGCCCGAGTCCTCGAAGCGGTACAGCGGGAACGAGCCGGTGGCGCCGTCGGCGGTACGCCAGGTGACGGTGATCTCCACGTCGGGGTCGTCGCTGGCGGTGGTGGCGACCTGCGCCTGGACGAACGTCCGCCCGCCGGTGGTCCACCAGTACGCCTGGAGGAACTGGAGCGTGTCGACAGCGGCGGCGCCGCTCGCGCGCAGCCCGGCGCGGGTGCGCTCCTGGGCGGCGCGGCGGCTCTCGGCGATCCGCCGGGTGCCGTCGTCGGCCCGCTGTACGACCTGCAGGGCGGTCGCGCCCTGCCGGGTGAGGTCGGCGAGCTGCCGGCCGGTGAGGACCAGGTCGGCGATCAGCCTGCCGTCCCGCGAGCGGGGACGGTTGGCCAGGTCCGCGCCGCCGGCGACCAGGCGGTCGAGCTGCGCCCGGTCGGCGAGCTGCACGCGGACCAGCGCGGTCTCGGTGGGGGCGAGGGTGAGCGCGGGGGCGGCCGGCGCGGCGGCGCCGGGGCCGGGATGGGACAGGACAGCGGCGATCAGGATGCTGGTGGTGGCGAGCGCGGTCCACCGTCGTCGGACGAACACGGGGCCTCCTGACGAACGTCGATCTCTCTGCCGTTCACACCAGCCGAGGCATCGATCGCTGTCAAGCTCACTTCCGGTCAGCCGGCGAACCGGTACAACCGGAACTCCTTCTCCGCGCCGCACACCAGCATCTCGGTGTTCCACGAGCAGGACTCGCTGCGGATCTGCTTGAGCTGCCCCATCTCGACCGGCTTGCCGTCCACCGCCGTGCCGGCGAGGACCCGGTCGTCCTCGTACGCGCTCGGCGCCTCGGAGAAGATCAGCAGGTTGCCGGCGTCCAGCCGGACCGCGAACCCGTCCCGGTCCCGCAGCACCTTCGCCGTGCCGTCCGGCGCGAACAGCGTCACCGCGTCCGGCGAGCCCTGCACGGCCAGCACGTGCTCACCGACCGGCACCAGCGACTCGGCGCCCGGCGCCGGCCACTGCCGGTTGCCCTCACCCTCGGTCGCCGCCACCACCCGGGTGCCGTCGGCGCCGCCGGCGGGCGTCTCCAGCAGGCACACGCGACGTTCCCCGCAGGTGACCAGATCCTTCACCCGGCCGCCCTGCTCCGGCGCCTCGTACAGCACGCCGGGCGTGCCGAGGCTGCCCAGGTCGTAGGAGAGCAGCCGCAGGCCACGGTCGTCCTCCGCCACGTACAGCCGGTCGTCGCGGGCGGCCATCGGGTCGTCGAGGCCGGCCACGTTGCCCCGGTCCTTGAGGACCTTTCCGCTGCGCAGGTCCAGGACCCGGACCGAGCGGTCCGCGCCGACCTGCACCAGCCGGTCCGCCTTCCCCGCCCACGGGGCGAGCGGCGAGCCCTCGGCGTCACCGGGCCCGTCCAGCGCCGCGCCGGTGCCGACCGGCAGCACCTTCGTACGGGCGTCGCCGTACTCGGTGCGCGGGTTGCGCCGCTCCCACCGCTGCCGGCCGTCGTCCAACCGCAGCCCGACCAGGCGCTCGCCGGCCCGGTCCACCCGGACCAGCGTGTCGGCCCCGAAGAACAGCGCGTCGTCGCGGCCCACGTCCGTCTGCCAGCGCTGCTCGCCGGAATCGCCGTCGAGCACCGCGAGCACGCGCGGAGTGCCGCTGCCGGTGGCGTCGCCGAGGACGAGCAGCCCGTCGGGCAGCGCCCGGATCCCCGCCCACCGCTGCGTGGCCGCGTCGGTCCGCTTCTCCCAGACCGTCCTGCCGGTGGCCGCCTCGACGGCCGTCACGTGGAGGTGGTCGTCGGGCAGCGAACGGGCCAGGTAGGCGCGCTCCCCGAGCGTCGCGGTGAACATCTGGTCCGGCCGCGTGTCACCGGCGGCCACCGTCCTCACCAGCTCGGCGGTGTGGAAGTCCAGCGCCGGGTGCCGGTCCCGGAACACCCAGAGCAGCACCGACGCCGCCACGGCGACGACCACGAGACCCGCGCCGAGCGCGAACCACCGGCCGCGCCGGGGCCGGCCGCCGCCGGGCCGGACACCGCCCGGAGCGGGGGAGAAAGGCGCCCCGGGTACGCCGGGACCGGGCCCCGCCGGCGGCCATCCACCGCCGGGCGGCGGCATCCCGGGTACGCCGGGTCCGGCGTGGTGCGCGGCGGGCGCTGCCCCCGGCGGCACGAAACCGGGGACGCCCGGAGTGCCGTCGTACCTCGAGTGCGGGACCGGACCTCCGGCGAGCGGCGTGCCGTCGTACCTGGTGGCGGAGGTCTGCGGGACGGGCCCGTCGGCGACCAGCGTGCCGTGCGGTCCGGCGGAGGCCGCGTCCGTGCCGCCGAGCGGCGCGGTCGGGTTCGTCCTGGTCGCACCGGCGGGGACCGTGGCGGCGCTCGCCGTGCCGGCGTCGGTCCCGCCCGGCGCGGGCCCTGTCGGTTCGGGCTGCGTGGGCGCGGGCTGGACCGGCGCGGCCGGGCGGCCGGACCGGCGGGGCAGCGGCAGGTCGGTGAGCGCGCCCTCGGCGACTGGCATCTCCGGCTGCTCCAGCACCGTCGGCGCGATGCCCAGCTCGGCGTGCAGCAGCCGGGCCACCAGCGGCACCCGGGTCGACCCGCCGACCAGGAACAGGCCGCTGAGCTGCTCCGGTCGCAGCCCGGCGGCGGCGGTCACCTCCCGGGTCTCCGTCACCGCCCGGGCCAGCAGCGGCGCGGCGAGGCGTTCGAAGTCCTCCCGGGGCAGCGGCACCGCCGCCTCCACCCCCGGTACGGCCACCGGCGCCACCATGGCCCGGGACAGCATCTCCTTCGCGCCGCGCACGTTGTCCCAGAGCTGCTGGCGGTCCCGCCGCTCGGCGGTCGTCGTCGCCTCGGTCAGCCGGGCCCACGCACGCGGGTGGGCCGGGCCGACCAGCTCGCCGAGCCGCCCGAGCAGGGCCGCGTCCAGGTCCAGGCCGCCGAGGTCGGGAATGCCGCCGGTGGCGACCAGTTGGAAGCCGGAGTCGCCCCACGGGTCGGCGCCCTCGTTGCGCAGCACCGCCACGTCGAGCGTGCCGCCGCCGAAGTCGAACACCGCCACCGAACCGCCCACCGGCACCGGCCGGCGCAGCACCTGCGTGAAGTAGCGCGCCGCGGCCACCGGCTCGCGCAGCAGGCGGGTGCCGGGCGCGATCGGCCCGGCCAGCGTGTGCTCGGCCGCGGCCGGCCAGCCGGCGAGTTCCAGCGCGTCGTGCAGCACCTGACGGCGGGCCGGCGTCCAGGCCGCCGGGTGGGTGACCACCGCCGGGGGCAGCATCCCGACCGCCGCCACCGCCGCGTCCGCGACCGCGCGCAGCGTCGCGGCCAGCAGCTCCGCCGGCCGGTACGCCCGCCCACCCAGCTCGACGGTCTCCTCGTCGACCCGGCGCTTCGGGTTCGGCTCGTAGCCGGCCGGGTCGGCCTGCGCCAGGCGCTGCGCGTCCCGCCCGACGTGCAGGTGACCGTCCGCGTCGGCGTACACGCCGGACGGCAGGATCGGATGGCCGTCGACGAGCACCGGCCGGGTCCGCCCGTCCGGCCAGCGCAGCACCGCCACGGTGTTCGAGGTCCCGAGGTCCACGCCGAGGGCGAAACCGTCCTGCTGGCCTGCCATCCGCGGCTACCTCCACCACCCGACGAGGATGTCCGGCCCGCATCGTACGCAGGCCACGCCGCCTCGCCGTTCACCCGGCCCGGGGGAATGGACTGGCCCGTCCGGCCCTGCGCCGCATACCGTCGCCGTCATGAGGGTGATCTCCGTCAACGTGGGCCGACCGCAACCGAACCCGTGGAAGGGCATCGGGGCCACCGGCATCGACAAGCGGCCCGTGGACGGCCGGGTCGCCGTCACCGCGCCCGGACCGAAGGGCACCGGCGATGTCGGGCTGGCCGGCGACCGGGTCTACGACGTGGCCCACCACGGCGGCACCGACCAGGCGGTCTACGCGTACGCGCGGGAGGACCTCGACCACTGGGAGGCCGAGCTGGGCCGCCCGCTCGCCGACGGCAGCTTCGGCGAGAACCTGACCACCAGCGGGCTGGACGTCAACGGCGCGCTGATCGGCGAGCGGTGGCGGATCGGCCCGGACCTGGTGCTGGAGGTCACCTGCCCGCGCATCCCCTGCGGGACGTTCCAGGGGTGGCTGGGCGAACGCGGCTGGATCAAGCGGTTCACCGAGGAGGTACGGCCCGGGGCGTACCTGCGGGTGGTCACGCCGGGCAGCGTCGGGGCCGGCGACCCGGTCGAGGTCGTGCACCGGCCCGGCCACGACGTGACGGTGGCGCTGGTGTTCCGGGCCACGACGCTGGAGACGGAGCTGCTGCCCCGGCTGCTGGTGGCCGACGCGCTGCCCGAGGAGGACATGGCACGGATCCGCCGCCGCCTGTCCTGACCGGCGGTCAGGGCTGTCCGCGTCCGGTCCGCCGCCTGGCCGCCACCACCAGCCCGGCGGCGGCGAGCGCCGCCACCGTCGCGCCGCCGACGATCCACCAGGCAGGCGGTCCCGCGGCCCGCGTCCGCTCAGCCGTGGCGACGGACGGCGTGGTGGCCGCCGCCGGGCTCGACAGCTCGCGGATTCCGGCGCACACGCCGGTGGCGCCACCATACGAGTTCACCCGGTACCGGGTGCCGAGGCGGAAGGCGTAGCCGCAGGCGGCCTCGCCGGGCGAGACGCGCAGCGTGAGGCTGTTCCCGACCTGGGCGCCGCCCTTCTCGACGGACTCGACGGTGAGCCGGATCGCCCTGTCGGTCACCTGCGAGACGGTGCCGACGACGGTGCTGTCGGCGTTGGCGTCCTGTTCGGTGGTGGACCCGACGCACGAGCACGCCCACGCGGGTTTCGGGGGTGACATGACGACGACGAGGCCGAGAGCTGCCAGGGCGACGACAAGCAGGGCACGAAGTCTCATGGCCGCTTCGACGTCGTCCGATCCCCGCCGGTTCCGCGCCGCTTGACGTCAACCGGACTTCAGGTCGGACGCTTGCCGACGTGCTGAACTCCGTACTCGACGAGGCGTACGAGCGCGTACGCCACACCGGTCCCGAGCGCGACGGGTGGCTGTCCAACCACGTGCCGATGGCGGCGGAGGCGCTGGTGCGCCACGGCCACGGGCGGGCGGTGCACCGCTGGATCGACGCGTACGCCGACCGGCTGGAGGAACGCCCGCGCGGCATCCGGCGTATCGCACCCGCGGAGTGGCGCGACCCGCTCGGCGACCCGGTGCGTACCGGCGACTGGCTCGACCTCTTCGACCGCGAGCTGGCCGGCGAGCCGTGGCGCGACGTGCTGGCCCGCTGGTGGCCTCGCCTGTTGCCGGGCATCGCCGCCGGCGCCACCCACGGTGTCATCCGCGTCGGCCACGCCGTACGCGCCCTGCTCGACGCCGAGACCGGACCGCGGGTCACCGAACTCGGCCACGGGCTCGCCTACTGGGCCGCCCGCTGGCAGCCACTCGCGCCGCCAGGCGCCGGACCGTACCCGGTGACAGACGCGCGGTCCGCGCTCGACGCGGTGCCGCGCGTACCCGACCAGCGGTTCGGCATCCGGTCCCGCCTGGCGCAACTGGCCGACCTGACCCGGTGGCCGGCGGTGGCGGCGGCGGTGCCCGGCGACGCGGCCGACGACGCGCCCACCCGGCTCGCGGCGGTCGTCGACGCCGCCGTGCAGCGGCACGGCACCCACGGGTACGCCGCCCCGGTCATGCTCGTGCACGCGGCGACCGCGCCGAACGCCGTTCTGCGGACGCTGCCGGCCCTGCCGCCGCCGCTGTGGCGGCCGAGTCTGGCCGCCGCCTGGGCGGCGACCGCCGCCGTCACCGCCGCCTACGCCCCGGTCGAGGCTCGTGCCCTGCCACCGGCCGCCGGGCCGGAACTCGGCGAGGCCATGGCGCGTGCGCTGGACACCGGGGACGCGCACGCGATCAAATTCATCGACACCCTGAGCGATGCGTACGCCCGCAGCGGTGACCCGGTCCTGCGCGCCGTCGCCGCCCGATCCGTCGAGCAGATCGCCGCCGACTGACCACCAGGAGAGCCGATGACCCCCGACGACGAAGCGTTCCTGCGCCGCGCCGTGGAACTCGCCGACCGGGCCGGCGCGTCCGGCGAGCGGCCGTTCGCGTCGCTGCTGGTCGGCGCGGACGGCACCGTCCTGATCGAGGACCACAACACGGTGGTCTCCGAACGGGACGTCACCGCGCACCCGGAGCTGAAGCTGGCCCGCTGGGCCGCCCGGCAGCTCGCCCCCGAGGCGGCAGTCGCCACCACGATGTACACCAGCTGCCAGCCCTGCCCGATGTGCACCGTGGCGATCAACGCATCAGGCCTCGGCCGGGTCGTGTACGCGCTGTCCACCGAGCAGTTCGAGCAGGTCAAACCGGCCACCCCGGCGCCGCGCCCGGTGCGGTACGACGGACCGGCGCTGTTCGACGAGGCGCGCCGGCCGATCGAGGACCACTACTAGGCCATCGGCGCCGATCGGGTGGAGATGGCGGCTCGCCGAGCCGGTGTGGCCCATCTGACCGGGGGCTCGCTCCGGCGCTGCTGACCAAGGTCGACGCGACTGAGCTGCTTCACAGCCAGGCGTTCGGAACGGGCACGAGATGGCGGGAGACCCGCCGGCCGTACGGCTGGCCCGTCACCGTCGCCTGAGGACTCGGGCGGGTGGCAGGCACCCCGTACGGTCGGCGGGGTGTTGTTCGAGCCGGTGACCGCGGAGTTCTCGTTCCTCGACGACGGGAACGAGCTGGTCGGCGACTTCGTCCGGCCGCCCTGGCCGGGGCCGTACCCGGCGGTGGTCTTCGTCGAGGGTTCCGGTCCCGGTGGCCGCGACCAGGGGTCGTGGCAGACGAGGCTGGCCGCAGCCGGCTTCGCGAGCCTCGCCTACGACAAGCCCGGTTCCGGAGCGTCAACGGGTGACTGGACCCGTCAGACCATGACCGACCGCGCCGACGAGACCGTGGCAGCGGTCCGGGCCGTGCGGAGCCGCGCGGACGTGCTGTCCGGCGCGGTCGCGCTGATCGGCGGCAGCCAGGGCGGCTGGGTGGCTCACCTCGCGGCGGCCGCTGACGACGGGATCGCGGCGGTGGTGACGGTGTCGGGTCCGGGCGTGAGCGTACGGATCCAGGAGGAGTACCGGCTCCGCCACCAACTCGCGGCGGAGGGCTTCAGCGACACGGACATCCAGCAGGCGCTTCTCCTGCTACGCGACCAGATCCGGCGGGTCCGGTCGGGCGACGACCCGGCGCGCGTGCACGTCGCGCAGGCGCACTGGCACGGCGCTTCCTGGTATCCGATGCTCGCCGGGACGACACCCGAGTCCATCGCGTTCATCGCGGGCATCGCGGACTACGACCCCGCCCCGGCACTGGCGGCCCTGCGCTGCCCGCTGCTGGCGATCTTCGGCGCGGACGACCTGCTCGTGCCGGTGGAGGCGAGTGTCCGCGCGATCAGCAGCGCCCTCGACGACGCGGGCCACGCCGATCACACGACTGTGGTCTTCCCCGGCGCCGACCACAGCATCCGCGTCTACACGGGCGACGGACCCGCGCAGGTGAAGGAGGGTCGCTACACCCCTGCCGAGCGGGCACCGGGCTTCGACGAACTCGTCGTCACCTGGCTGCGGCGCCGCCTGCCGGCGACCGACCTGGGGTACGCGGCGCGCTGATCGCGGCATGGGCGGGTGCTCACGCGGGAAACCACCTCCACTGCCCCTCGGAGACGACCTCGACGGCGCTCAGCCCCACCCAGACGGTGTCCCGCAGCGACGGCATGAGGTCCGCCAGCCCGGACTGCCGCATCCGGTGGACCCAGTGCTCCTCGCCGATGCTCGGTAGTGCTGACAGTTTCGAGTACGCCCAGCGGCCTCCTGCGCGTAGCGGTCATGACGCTCTGCCCGGTGTCCGGAGATCGGTGCGCAGGAATGCTGACCGGACGCGGTAACGAAACCCGTCGCTGTCGACCGAGGGCCGCGGATGGTCGCAAGATCCGCCCCACGGAAGCGAAAGGCCCAGGTGCCGCAATCATGCGGTCTGCCTGGGCCTTCGTGGGTGGAGCGGGCGACGGGAATCGAACCCGCACCGTCAGTTTGGAAGACTGAAGCTCTGCCATT
The DNA here is from genome assembly GCF_018070485.1 of Micromonospora sp. C41. Classification (NCBI taxonomy): domain Bacteria; kingdom Bacillati; phylum Actinomycetota; class Actinomycetes; order Micromonosporales; family Micromonosporaceae; genus Micromonospora; species Micromonospora sp. C41. Next base: position 199,188 of record NZ_JAGPXP010000010.1, read on the forward strand.
GAGCTACGCCCGCGAGCACCCCACCACAGCAGGGCGCGCCGACAGCGTACCCAATCCGGGTTGGCGCCGCGAAGCGCATACCCCGCGCTCGCCGCGGACCGTCAAGATCCACACCACCTCGGCGAGGTGGCGCCTTCCCGGGCCCTCGGACCCAGCCACTTCCCCGAACTGGCGGCCCAGCGGCGGCCCAGCGGCGGCTCGGCGGCGGCCCGGCGGCGGCCCGCCGACCGCCGCGCCGCGCCCCGGTCACCCGCGCGGGGGACCGGACGGCATACACTCTTCGTCGCCACGGGGTGTGGCGCAGCTTGGTAGCGCACTCGCTTTGGGAGCGAGGGGCCGTGGGTTCAAATCCCGCCACCCCGACTGTCGTTCGCGACCGGATCGTCCCGGGAACCGCCGGTTTTTTCCGCGCGGTGCCCGGGCCCTGCCGATGCCGTCGGCCGGCTCGCCTACACTCGATGCGCGCAATCACGCCCCAGAATCAACACCCAGATCCGTCAAGGAGTACGCCTGTGAAGAGCACCGTCGAGACTCTGAGCCCGACGCGCGTGCGGCTCGCCATCGAGGTGCCGTTCGTCGAGCTCGAGCCGAGCCTCAAGAAGGCGTACCGGGAGATCGGCCAGCAGGTCCAGGTTCCCGGCTTCCGCCGGGGCAAGGTTCCCAGCGCGGTGATCGACCAGCGGGTGGGCCGGGGGACCGTCCTCAACGAGGCGATCCAGGAGGCCATCCCGCAGAACATCCTCGCCGCGGTCCGGGAGCACGACCTGAAGACGCTGGGCCGTCCCGAGGTCGACATCACGGAGTTCAACGACGGCGACTCGCTCAACTTCACCGCCGAGGTGGACGTCCGGCCGGAGATCACCCTGCCGGACCCGGCCACCATCGAGGTGACCGTCGACGAGATCGAGATCGCCGACAGCGAGATCGACGAGCAGATCAACAGCCTGCGCGAGCGCTTCGCCACGCTGAAGACCGTCGAGCGGGCCGCCCAGGAGGGCGACTTCGTGCAGATCGACCTGAACGCCACGGTCGACGGCGAGGAGGTCCCGGGCGGCTCGGCGAGCAACATCTCGCACGAGGTGGGCAGCAAGCAGCTCCTGCCGGGTCTGGACGAGGCGCTGGTCGGCCTGGCCGCCGGCGACAGCACCACCTTCACCACGCAGCTCGTCGGTGGCGACTACGCCGGCCGCGACGCCGACGTGGCGGTGACCGTCCGCACGGTCAAGGAGAAGGAGCTCCCCGAGCTCAACGACGACTTCGCGCAGATGGCCAGCGAGTTCGACACCATCGACGAGCTGCGCGGCGACCTGCGGGAGCGGATCACCCGGGGCAAGCAGGTCGAGCAGATCTACGCCGCCCGCGACAAGGCCCTGGAGCAGATGGTGGCCGCCGCCGAGGTGCCGGCGCCCGAGGGCGTCGTCAAGGAGGAGGTCGAGAGCCGCAAGGCCGCGATGGTCGACCAGCTCGAGCGCATCGGCGCCTCTCTGGAGGAGTACCTCGCGGCGGAGGAGAAGACCGAGGAGCAAATCGACGCCGAGCTGACCGAGGCGGCGACCGACGGCGTCAAGATCCAGCTCCTGCTGGACACGCTGGCCGACGCCGAGGACGTGCAGGTCTCCGACGACGAGTTCGGTCACGAGATCGTGCACCGGGCGCAGCGCGCCGGCATGGCCCCGCAGCAGTACTACGACCAGCTGGTCCGCTCCGGCGCCGCCGCGGCCGTCTTCGGCGACGTCCGCCGGGGCAAGGCGCTCGCCGCGGTGATGGAGAAGATCAAGATCAAGGACTCGGCGGGCAACGAGGTCTCCCTCGACGCGCTGCGGGCCCAGAACGAGGCCGAGCACGACCACCAGCACTGACCGTCGGGGGTGTCGGCCGCCGTCCCGCGCTGTGCGCCGGGAGGCGGCCGAAACCCTTTCCGGGGTACGCCGTGCGGGTGACTGCGCTGAGAGCGAACAGTGCCCCGACCGGGAGTACGCCTCCCGGCTGAGCGGTTAGTGTCGGGTAGGACGGTACGGAGAGCGAAGGGCTGCCATGACCGACATGCACATCCCCAAGAAGTCGCTCCGGGTGAACGAGGCCCGCGGTGGCGACTCCATTGGCAACCTCGACGACTCGGTCTACAACCGGTTGCTCAAGGAACGGATCATCTTCCTGGGCAGCGAGGTGAACGACCAGGTGGCCAACCGCATCTGCGCGCAGCTCCTGCTGCTCGCCGCGGAGGACCCGGACCGCGACATCTTCCTCTGGATCAACTCGCCGGGTGGCTCGGTCTACTCCGGCATGGCGATCTACGACACCATGCAGTACATCGACAACGACGTCTCGACAGTGGCGATGGGCATGGCGGCCTCGATGGGCCAGCTGCTGCTCTGCGCCGGCACCAAGGGCAAGCGCTACGCCCTGCCGCACGCGCGGATCATGATGCACCAGCCGTCGGGTGGCCTCGGCGGCACCGCGTCGGACATCGCGATCCAGGCCGAGCAGATGCTCTACACCAAGCGGATGTTCCAGGAGCGGGTCGCGTTCCACACCGGCCAGTCCCAGGCGCAGATCGAGGCGGACTCGGACCGTGACCGTTGGTTCACCGCCCAGGAGGCCATGGACTACGGCTTCATCGACAAGGTGATCATCGGGGCCGCGCAGGTTCCGGATGGCGCCGGGACCCTGAGCTGACCGAGGAGCTGACGATGACCGACCTGAGCCTGCCGCCCCAGTTCGCGGCCGTGCACAACCGCTACGTCCTGCCGTCGTTCGTCGAGCGCACGTCGTACGGGATGAAGGAGTCCAACCCGTACAACAAGCTCTTCGAGGACCGGATCATCTTCCTCGGCGTGCAGGTGGACGACGCGTCGGCCAACGACGTGATGGCCCAGCTGCTGACGCTGGAGGGCACCGACCCGGACCGCGACATCATCATGTACATCAACTCGCCCGGTGGCTCCTTCACCGCCATGACGGCGATCTACGACACCATGCAGTACGTCCGCCCGGACATCCAGACCGTCTGCCTCGGGCAGGCGGCGAGCGCGGCGGCGGTGCTGCTCTCCGCGGGCACCCCGGGTAAGCGGATGGCGCTGCCCAACTCCCGGATCATCATCCACCAGCCGGCCACCGAGGGCGGCTACGGCCAGGGCTCGGACATCGAGATCCAGGCGCGGGAGATCCTGCGGATGCGGACGCAGCTGGAGGACATGCTGTCCCGGCACTGCAACCGCCCGATCGAGCAGGTTCGCAAGGACATCGACCGTGACAAGATCATGACGGCCGAGGAGTCCAAGGAGTACGGGCTGGTCGACACGATCCTGACCAGCCGCAAGAAGGGTCTGCTGGCGTCGCACGCCGCGGGCTGAGCCACGTGTGGTCGGAGGTCGGCCGGGGTATCGTTCCCGGTCGACCTCTGACACACCGGTTTTGGGGGTCGGAGAAAACCCGGCCACCGGGTAACGTCGGGTCTGTACCGCTCCGCCGGTCGGATCGGTGGAGCCGACAGCATGGTGGAACGACAGGACGGACGGGCGCTCCGGCGCTCGCAGGTCAGGGCCGGCGTTCCGGCCGATGAGTGCAGGGAGAACGTAGGTGGCACGGATCGGTGACGGCGGCGACCTACTGAAATGCTCGTTCTGCGGCAAGTCGCAGAAGCAGGTCAAGAAGCTCATCGCGGGCCCTGGCGTCTACATCTGCGACGAGTGCATCGATCTCTGCAACGAGATCATCGAAGAGGAGCTGGCCGAGTCCGGCGAGGTGAAGTGGGAAGAGCTTCCCAAGCCGATGGAGATCTGCCAGTTCCTCGACAACTACGTGGTGGGTCAGGAGCAGGCCAAGAAGGCGCTCGCCGTCGCGGTCTACAACCACTACAAGCGGATCCAGGCCGAGGCCGCCGGCGCCCCGGGCTCCGGCACCGACGGCGTGGAGCTGGCCAAGTCCAACATCCTGCTGCTCGGCCCGACCGGCTGCGGCAAGACCCACCTGGCGCAGACGCTCGCCCGGATGCTCAACGTCCCGTTCGCCATCGCGGACGCCACAGCGCTCACCGAGGCGGGCTACGTCGGCGAGGACGTCGAGAACATCCTGCTGAAGCTGATCCAGGCCGCCGACTACGACATCAAGCGCGCCGAGACGGGCATCATCTACATCGACGAGGTCGACAAGATCGCCCGCAAGTCGGAGAACCCCTCGATCACCCGTGACGTCTCCGGCGAGGGCGTGCAGCAGGCGTTGCTGAAGATGCTCGAAGGCACTGTCGCCAACGTGCCGCCGCAGGGCGGGCGCAAGCACCCGCACCAGGAGTTCATCCAGATCGACACCACCAACGTGCTGTTCATCTGCGGTGGCGCGTTCGCCGGGCTCGACCAGATCATCGAGGCCCGCACCGGCTCCGGCGGCACCGGCTTCGGCGCCCGGCTCCGGTCGGTGTCCGAGCGGTCGACCGACGACATCTTCAGCCAGGTCATGCCGGAGGACATGCTGAAGTTCGGGCTGATCCCCGAGTTCATCGGCCGGCTTCCGGTGATCACCAACGTGCGCAGCCTCGACCGCACCGCGCTGGTGCGGATCCTGACCGAGCCGCGCAACGCGCTGGTCCGGCAGTACCAGCGCCTGTTCGAGCTGGACGGCGTCGAGCTGGAGTTCGAGCAGCCCGCGCTGGAGGCCATCGCCGATCAGGCCATGCTCCGCGGCACCGGCGCCCGCGGCCTGCGGGCGATTATGGAAGAGGTGCTCCTCTCCGTGATGTACGAGGTGCCGAGCAACCCCGACGCCGCCCGGGTGCTGATCACCCGCGAGGTCGTGCTGGAGAACGTCAACCCGACGATCGTGCCCCGCGAGTTCACCGGCCGGCGCCGGCGGGACCGCGAGGAGAAGTCGGCCTGACCGACGTCGCGACCGCGCCCGGGTCAGCTCGGGCGCGGTCCGCGTGAACGGGTCCGCCGGTCCCACTCGCCCGACGGGGTGACCACCACCATCATCAGGCGCACCGGCTCGTCGCCGGCCGTCCGGTAGCCGTGCTCCCGGTCGGCGTGGAACTCGACCGTCTCGCCGGCGCGTACCTCGTGGTCGACGCCGTCGACGGTGACTGTCGCGGCGCCGTCGAGCACGTGCAGGATCTCCCGGGTGCCGTGGGCGTGGTCGGGGGAGCGCAACGTCTCTCCGGGTTCCATCCGCCAGTCCCACAGCTCGACCAGGTCGGGTTCGCCGAGCCCACTGAGCAGACGCGCCAGGCCGCCGTGCGGGCCGCGCCACAGCACCGGCGCGTCATCGGCAGCGCTGACCCGTACCGTGCTCTCCTCGGCCGGCTCCAGCAGCCGGGCGATGCTGACGCCGAACGCGTCGGCGACCCGGCAGAGCGTGCCGATGCTCGGGTTGGTGCGGGCACCCTCGATCTGCACGAGCATGCCCTTGCTGACGCCGGACCGGCCGGCCAGTTCCTCGAAGGACCAGCCGCGGGCGGCTCGCAACTCACGTACCTGCCGGGCGACCGCTGAGGTCACCGCGCCGACCCGTCCGCTTGCGTCGGTCATCACACTGTCCTTCACGGTCACTATTATGGTACGACTGCGATGTGCTCCCCATTGTCCTCGCCGCCGTCTCGGCGCTCGCCTTCGGCACGGCCGACTTCTCCGGCGGCAAGGCGTCCCGATGGGCCGACCCCATCGCTGTCACCGTCGTGTCGCAGATGCTCAGCCTTCCGCTGCTGGTCGTGCTCGTACTCGTTGTGCCCGGCACCCCGAGCGCCCTCGACCTGGGCTGGGGGCTGCTGGCCGGGGTGGCGGGCGCGGGCGGCGTCATGCTGCTCTACCGCGCGCTGGCCACCGGCGTCATGGCCGTCGTCGCGCCGGTCACCGCGATCACGGCGGCGATCGTGCCGATCGTCGCCGGCCTGGTCCTCGCCCATTCCCCGGGCGCCGTGGCGCTGGGCGGCGCCGGGCTCGCCGTGGTCGCCATCGGGCTGGTCAGCCTGGGGGAGCGCGGCGCCGCACGCCGCGTTTCCGGCCGCGTCCTGGCCATGGCACTCGCCGCGGGACTGCTCTTCGGCGTCTTCTTCGCGCTGCTCGGCCAGGCCGACGAGAGCGCTGGCATGTGGCCGGTTCTGGCGGTACGCGTCAGCTCCGTCGCGTTCGGCCTCGCGCTCGCCGCGCGTACCGGCACTCGCCTGCGCCTCGGGCGGCGGGTGCTCGGCTGGGCCGCGGCCGCCGGCCTGCTCGACTCGGCAGCGAACGCGCTCTTCCTCGCCGCCGCCGGACGCGGCCACCTGAGCGTGGTGGCCGCCGTCGCCTCGCTCTACCCGGCGAGCACCGTCCTGCTCGCGCTCGCCGTCGACCGGGAACGGCTCCGGCCGGTGCAACTGGCCGGACTCGGCTTCGCCGCCGCCGCGCTCGTGCTGTCCAGCGTCTGAGCCCTGTCGCGCGCCCGCCTGCGCCCGTACCCTCGGGTCATGCGCGTCGCCGTCTGCCAGCTCAACGCCCGCGACGACCGGGCGGCGAACCTCGCCGCCGCCGAGGCCCTGCTGGTCAGGGCCGCGGCGGCCGGCGCCGACCTCGCCCTCCTTCCGGAGTACGTCGACTACCTCGGCCCCGATGACCAGATGCCCCCGGCGGAGCCGGTCGACGGCGAGGTGGGGCGGTTCTTCGCGGCGGTCGCCCGGCGGCTCGGCATGTGGGTGATCGCCGGCTCGTTCCACGAGGCCGGGCCGGACCCGGCGCACACCTGGAACACCTCGCTGGTCTTCGACCGCGAGGGCGCGCTCGCCGCCACCTACCGCAAGATCCATCTGTACGACGTGGAGATCCCCGGCCGCGTCTCCTACCGGGAGTCGGCAACCGTCGCGCCCGGGGAGAAGCCGGTGGTGGTCGACGTCGAGGGCCTGCGGGTGGGCCTGTCCATCTGTTACGACCTGCGGTTCCCCGAGTTGTACCGGCAGCTCGCGACCGACGGCGGCGCCGAACTGCTCGTCGTGCCGGCCGCGTTCATGATGCACACCGGGCGGGACCACTGGGAGGTGCTGCTGCGGGCCCGGGCGATCGAGAACCAGTGCTTCGTGGCGGCGGCGGGCCAGACGGGTGATCATGACCCGGGCCGGACGTGCTTCGGCCGGAGCATGGTGGTGGACCCGTGGGGGACGGTGCTGAGCCAGGTCGCCGACGGTCCGGGACTGGCGGTCACCGAGATCGACCTGGAGCGGCTGCGGACGATCCGCGCCGAGCTGCCCAGCCTGGCCAACCGCCGGCTCTGACCGCGGTCAGCCTCCGAACAGCAGGCCCAGGGCGGCGATTCCGGCTATCGCCGCCGCAGTGACCAGCAGGGCGGTGGTCATCCGGGAGGGGCCGCGCCGGGCCAGGCGTCTGATCGACAGCACCAGTACGGCGAGCACGACGGCCCCGATCACCAACTGCCAGAACGGCAGCAGGAGGCCGAGCAGAGCGTCCTCGGCGACGGCCGGGACCGGGGACGGGTCATCCATGCCGACCACTCTGGCACGGGGCCGCCGCCGGGGGATCCCTTCCGCGGGTGCTTTCCGGCCGGTATCGGCTGCGCGCGCTCCGCTCGGGCAATGACGATCATTGATTTGCCTTCCACGGCCGGTCCGCGTAACTTTCTCTCTGCACGCGGGAGGCCGGGGCAAACCGGCCGAGAGCGGGCGCCAGGCTGGTGGCGGCGACGCCGAGCCAGACTGAGATTCGGGCGGTGCTCGACACTCCGGGACACGGAGTTGCGAAGGCGAAGCCGACCGGGTAGAGTTCGAAAGCCGGCAGGGAGCCGGGCGGGTGGTCGCGAAAGCGACGCCGGCCGGTCCGCCGAAACCCATGAGAGCCACGAACGCCGGAAACGGCGAGCGTCAGCGTGGGTCTGGTCGAGCCAAGTTGATCACCTCGGACACGAGGTTGACGACGAACGTGAGACCGAGTAGGTTGGAGAGGTTGCCCCAAACGGGGGCTCCGCGGTGCGGGGTTTCTGGTTGGTGTGTGGTTGTTCTTTGAGAACTCAACAGGGTGCTTGTAAAGCCAGTGCCAATTGTTTTATACCCCGGACTGGTGGCTGTTCTTTGGAATGGTTGCTGGTTGGGATTCCTTTGGCAACAC